>NZ_JAKUDW010000053.1:0-35363 GCF_022662595.1 Bacillus cereus group sp. BfR-BA-01524
GCAGGAAAAATCCATTTAGAGCCAATGGGCATTTATTCTAAGAAATATAAAAGCTTAAAAGACTTACCAGATGGCGGGACAGTGATTATGAGTAATAACGTAGCGGAGCGTGGCCGTATGTTAGCATTGTTACAAAAAGGCGGCGTGATTAAGCTTAAAGATGGTGTAGATGTGGTTAAGGCGACAGTAAAAGATGTAGTCGAAAATCCGAAAAACTTAAAATTTAAAACAGATGTTGAACCTGGACTTTCACCGAAGTTGTATGAAAATAATGAGGGAGATGCTTTATTCATTAATTCGAACTATGCAATTGATGCGAAGTTAAATCCAACAAAGGATGCAATTGCGATTGAAGGATCAGACTCTCCGTACGCAAATATTATTGCAGTTCGTAAAGGTGACGAGAAGAAAAAAGAAATTAAAGAATTAGTAGAAGTACTGCATTCAAAAGAAATTCAAGACTTTATTAATAAAGAATATAAAGGTGCTGTACTTCCGATAAGTGAATAAATATGAGGAAAGGACTGGAAAATTACCAGTCCTTTTTTCTTTATATAAATAAGAAGAAAGGTGTATCATATAAGGATGCAAGGGAAATACTTATATACATTTGTGAAAAAATTGTTACTTTTTTTCGTCGTTTGCGATATCATTTTATTTGATATAAGATTAGAATGAGAATAAAATGAGAATATGAACGTTTTAGGAATTTTTAAAATGTATATATAGGATTAATGGAGGTATTGAGATGGCTGGTTCTACATTAACGGTTAAAGACTTACACGTATCAATTGATGGCAAAGAAATTTTAAAAGGTGTAAACCTTGAAGTAAAAGGTGGAGAAATCCACGCAATTATGGGACCTAACGGAACAGGTAAATCAACTTTATCTTCTGCGATTATGGGTCACCCAAAGTATGAAGTAACAGAAGGTAGCATCATCATCGACGGTGAAGATGTATTAGAAATGGAAGTAGACGAGCGCGCACAAGCAGGTCTATTCCTAGCAATGCAATATCCAAGTGAAATTAGCGGAGTAACAAACGCTGACTTCTTACGTTCTGCAATTAATGCACGTCGTGAAGAGGGCGATGAAATTTCTCTTATGAAATTTATCCGTACATTAGATAAAAACATGGAATTCCTAGAAATGGATCCAGAAATGGCACAACGTTACTTAAACGAAGGTTTCTCTGGTGGAGAGAAAAAACGTAACGAAATTCTTCAATTAATGATGATTGAGCCAAAAATCGCAATCTTAGACGAAATCGACTCAGGTCTTGATATCGATGCATTAAAAGTTGTATCTAAAGGTATTAACCAAATGCGCGGCGAAGAGTTCGGTTGCCTAATGATTACGCATTACCAACGTTTATTAAACTACATCACTCCAGACTTCGTTCACGTTATGATGAACGGTCGTATCGTTAAATCTGGTGGCCCTGAGCTTGCACAACGTCTAGAAGCTGAAGGTTACGACTGGATTAAAAAAGAATTAGGTATTGAAGACGAAACAACAGAGCAAGAAGCGTAAGAGAGGAGCATAAACATGACAATCGGTACATTACCTTTCGATCAAGAAACAATCCGTCAACGCGCAAGCGAAGTAAACGAAGCTGCTTGGTTGACTGAGTTCCGCTTACAAGCTCTTGCACAAGCAACAGAACTTCCAATGCCAACGCCTGATAAAACGAAAATTGAAAAATGGGACTTTATCGGAAAAGGCGACGCTGCTAAGCAAGAGCCTGTAAGTTCTTTAACAGAGCTTCCAGAAGCAGTGAAAAACTTAATCGATGAAAATAACAGCGTATTAGTGCAACGTACTGGTACAACTGCGTTCGTTTCTTTAGCAGACGAAGCAAAAGACAAAGGTGTTATTTTCACAGATATCGTAACAGCTGCAACACAGCATGCTGAACTACTACAAAAGTATTTAATGAAAGACGGCGTGAAAGTAGACGAGCATCGTCTAACTGCACTTCATGCTGCATTAATCAACGGTGGTGCATTCGTATATGTTCCGAAAAACGTTGTTCTTGAAACTCCACTTCAAGCTGTATTCTTAGTAGACGGCGAAGAAGCTAACGTATATAACCACGTATTATTCGTAGCTGATGCGAACAGTACTGCAACTTATGTAGAAAACTATGTTGCAAATGAAAATGCTAAAGGTATTGCAAATATCGTAGCAGAAGTAATTGTGGAACAAGGCGCACAAGTGAAATTCGGTGCGGTTGATCTATTAGCAAAAGACGTAACAACTTACGTTAACCGCCGCGGTGTTGTTGGACGCGACGGCCGTATTGATTGGGCTCTAGGCCTTATGAATGACGGAAACACAATTTCAGAGAACGTTACGAACTTAATGGGCGACGGTTCATATGCTGATACGAAAACAGTAACAATTGGCCGTGGTAACCAAACACAAAACTTTACAACTAAAGTTGTTCACTTCGGTAAACACTCTGAAGGTTGGATTTTAAAACACGGTGTACAAAAAGATAGTGCAACATCTATCTTTAATGGAATTGGTAAGATTGAACACGGTGCATCTAAATCAAATGCACAACAATCTTCTCGCGTTCTTATGTTAGATGAGAAAGCTCGTGGGGATGCAAACCCAATTCTTTTAATTGACGAAGATGATGTAATGGCAGGTCACGCAGCTTCAGTAGGCCGCGTAGATCCGTACCAATTATACTACTTGATGAGCCGTGGTATTCCAAAACGCGAAGCAGAACGTTTAGTCATCCATGGATTCTTAGCACCTGTAGTTAACGAGCTTCCAATTGAAGGAGTAAAGGCACAGCTTGTTGAGGTAATTGAAAGGAAAGTTCGCTAATGAATATTCATGAAATACGCAAACAGTTTCCAATTCTTGATCAAAAAGTGAACGGCAAACAACTTGTTTATTTCGATAGTGCAGCAACTTCTCAAAAACCAATTCAAGTCATTGAAACGTTAGAACGTTACTATAAAGAATATAATTCTAACGTGCATCGCGGTGTTCATACGCTCGGTACGAAAGCTACCGACGCGTATGAAGGTGCACGTGAGAAAGTTCGCAAGTTTATTAACGCGAAATCAATGGAAGAGATTATTTTCACGCGCGGAACGACAACTGCATTAAATACAGTAGCGGCTAGCTATGGCCTTGAAAATGTAAAAGAAGGCGATGAAATCGTTATTTCTTACATGGAACACCATAGTAACATCATTCCGTGGCAACAAGTTGCGAAGAAAACTGGCGCAACTTTGAAATACCTTCCGCTTCAACCAGACGGTACAATTTCTTTAGAAGATGTTCGTCAAACTGTTACACCGAATACAAAAATCGTTTCTATTATGCAAGTATCAAACGTACTTGGAACGATTAACCCTGTAAAAGAAATCGGAGCAATCGCACACGAAAACGGAGCAATTATGGTCGTTGATGGTGCACAAAGTACACCTCACATGAAAGTGGATGTACAAGATTTAAACTGTGATTTCTACGCATTATCTGCTCATAAGATGTGCGGACCTACAGGTATCGGCGTATTATATGGTAAGAAAGAATTGCTAAACAATATGGAGCCAATTGAATTTGGTGGTGAAATGATTGATTTCGTAGATTTACAAGAATCTACTTGGAAAGAGCTTCCGTGGAAGTTTGAAGCGGGTACACCGATTATCGGTAATGCAATCGGACTTGGTGCGGCAATTGATTTCCTAGAAGAAATCGGTCTTGATAATATTGAAAAGCATGAGCATGAATTAGCGCAATACGCTTTAGAAAGACTATCAGAAGTAGATGGCGTTACAATTTATGGTCCAAAGCATCGCGCTGGTCTTGTTACATTTAATATTGAAGACGTACATCCTCACGATGTAGCGACTGTATTAGATGTAGAAGGCATTGCAGTTCGCGCAGGACATCACTGTGCACAACCGCTTATGAAGTGGCTAAAAGCTTCTTCAACAGCACGTGCGAGCTTCTATTTATATAATACAAAAGAAGAAATTGATACATTTGTTGAATCGCTAATCAAGACAAAGGAGTATTTCACAAATGTCATTTAATAATTTAGATACGTTATATCGTCAAGTTATTATGGATCATTACAAAAATCCTCGTAACCATGGCGTGTTAGAAGATAGTGTTACCGTTAACTTGAACAATCCAACTTGCGGCGATCGTATTCAACTTACGATGAAAGTAGAAGAAGGTATTGTGCAAGAGGCGAAGTTTGAAGGCGAAGGATGTTCAATCTCAATGTCTTCAGCTTCAATGATGACACAAGCAGTAAAAGGTAAGAAAATTGAAGAAGCACTTCAGCTTTCGAAAATTTTCTCTGACATGATGCTAGGAAAAGAGTACGATGACAGCATCGATTTAGGAGATATTGAAGCATTACAAGGCGTATGCAAGTTCCCTGCACGTATTAAATGTGCAACATTAGCGTGGAAAGCGTTAGAAAAGGGCTTAAACGAAGATAAGTAATGTTAAAGGTTCCTAAAAATGAGGTTATCTAAGGAGGGACACACCAACATGGCGAAGCAACTGCCAGATATCGGCGATTACAAATATGGTTTCAAAGACAAAGACGTTTCGATTTTCCGTGCTGGACGCGGTTTAACAAAAGAGATCGTTGAAGAGATTTCACGTATGAAAGAAGAACCACAGTGGATGTTAGACTTCCGTTTAAAATCACTGGATAAGTTCTATGAAATGCCAATGCCACAATGGGGCGGCGACTTAAACGACTTAGATTTCGATGAAATTACGTACTACGTAAAACCATCTGAGAAATCTGAGAAGTCTTGGGATGAAGTACCTGATGAAATTAAAGCAACATTTGATAAATTAGGTATTCCAGAAGCTGAGCAAAAATATTTAGCTGGTGTATCTGCACAGTACGAATCTGAAGTTGTATACCACAACATGAAAGAAGACCTAGAAGCTCTAGGAATCGTCTTCAAAGATACAGATAGCGCATTAAAAGAGAACGAAGATATTTTCCGTGAGCATTTCGGAAAAGTAATCCCACCAACAGACAACAAATTCTCTGCATTAAACTCTGCAGTTTGGTCTGGTGGATCATTCATCTACGTTCCAAAAGGTATTAAAGTTGATACACCACTTCAAGCGTATTTCCGTATTAACTCTGAAAATATGGGACAATTCGAGCGTACGCTTATCATCGTAGACGAAGGCGCACACGTACACTACGTAGAAGGTTGTACAGCACCTGTTTACACTACTAACTCACTTCACAGTGCGGTAGTAGAAATCATCATTAAAAAAGATGCGTATTGCCGTTATACAACAATCCAAAACTGGGCGAACAACGTATACAACCTAGTTACAAAACGTGCGGTTTGTGAAGAAAACGCAACGATGGAATGGATTGACGGTAACATCGGATCTAAATTAACGATGAAATACCCAGCAGTTATCTTAAAAGGCGAAGGCGCTCGTGGTTTAACATTATCAATCGCGATTGCTGGTAAAGGCCAACACCAAGATGCTGGTGCGAAAATGATTCACTTAGCACCAAACACGTCTTCAACAATCGTTTCTAAATCGATTGCGAAGCATGGTGGTAAAGTAACTTACCGTGGTATCGTACACTTCGGACCAAAAGCGAAAAACTCTCGCTCTAACATCGAGTGTGACACGTTAATCATGGATAACCAATCTACATCTGATACAATTCCTTACAACGAAATCAAAAACGATTACGTTTCACTTGAGCACGAAGCGAAAGTATCGAAAGTATCAGAAGAACAATTATTCTACCTAATGAGCCGTGGTATTTCTGAGCAAGAAGCTACAGAAATGATCGTAATGGGCTTCATCGAGCCATTCACTCGCGAACTTCCAATGGAATACGCAGTTGAAATGAACCGTCTAATCAAGTTTGAGATGGAAGGTTCTATTGGTTAATATTTAAAAGTGGAAGCGGCTCGTTCAGAATGTGAGGGGGATGGAGCTTCTGACGTAGAGGCGCTTTTTGCCTCATAGGAAGAAGTGAAGCCACCGAACATTCTAGCCGCTGGAACTGGATAATATATGTATGGAGAAAGCGCCCTGCTGTGCAGGGCGCTTTTTTGTTTTGCGGATTTGTCTTGGCTTGGGAGAGGATACCCGGGTGGGGGTTCAGCTAAATATATCAACGATTTTTCAAATATATCGATCATAAATGGGAATATATCAACGATTATTTCAATATATCAACGTTTCGACAAGGAATATCGATTTGTCGACAAGATAAGACAAAAGAAAATCCTCACATACCCCAAACATTTTATAAGAACAGAGAACGACTAGGTTTAAGACAAAGATACTGACAAATCCACTTGAACAACCATCCACTGAATTCTCTATTAAACTTTTTGACAAATCCACCCCTCCCTCCACTATCTGGAATTCTTTCCTGCATTAGCAAAAGTTTCTCATATAAAAAAGGACAATCTTTTGCTTTTTCTCACAATGCGAGTACAATGTAAAATAGCAAGAAAAGACGAAAAGTATTTACAGGATTATTGTGTGCGCATAGCGTAAATGGCAGTAAGGAACTGAGAGGAGGTTTTTTCTCTGAATACAAATAAAGAAACAATCATCCACCTTTATCATACAAACGATATACATAGTCATTTTGAAAATTGGCCGCAAATTTCTCGGTTTGTTCTAGGGGAGAAAAAGCGAAGACAGGAAGCGGGAGAGACTGTTTTGACGGTTGATATCGGCGATCATGTGGATCGTTTTCATAGTATTTCGGAAGCGACAAATGGCCTTGGGAATACGAAGCTTTTAAATGAGGCGTTATATGATTATGTAACGATCGGAAATAATGAAGGCATTACGTTAGCGAAAGAGCATTTAAATCGGCTCTATGATGATGCTGGATTTGAAGTGCTTGTCGCAAATTTATTTGAAAAAGAAGGTGTACGTCCATCATGGGCAAAGCCTTATAAATTACATACAACGACGGATGGGGTTACGATCGCTTTTATCGGATTGACGGTAGCTTATCCAGAGTTCTATCAGATGCTCGATTGGCATATTAAAGATCCACTTATTCATTTAGAGTCTATTTTAGAAGAAGTGCGAGATGAGGCTCATATTACGGTTGTCCTTTCTCACCTTGGAAAAAGTATGGATGAGTATATGGCAGAGCATTATGATATAGATGTTATTTTAGGTGCGCATACGCATCATTTATTTGAGCGTGGTGTTCTACTGAACAATACTTTACTTTGTTGTTGTGAAAAGTGGGGGCGCTACGTTGGTCACGTGCAGCTTACTGTGGATATAGAGACGAAGAAGCTGTTGAAAAAAGACGGTAGAGCGATTAAGACGGAACGGTTAGGTGCTTATAGCGATCCGTTATCCACAATTGAAATACTGCAGGAAGAAAGTAAGCATATAATGGCAGAGCCTGTCGTTCATTTAAAAGAGTCATTACCGGTTGATTGGTTTCAGGAGACGCCGTTTTCTCATATGTTAGCAAGTGCACTGAAAACATGGTGCGGTGCAGAAATTGGAATGGTGAATGCCGGTGTACTTCTTGAAGGATTAGAAGAGGGTGTTGTAACGCGCGGAGATATTCACAGAATTTGTCCACATCCAATTAATCCGTGTGCTTTGAAAGTTCCAGGAAAGATATTAAGAGAAGTTATTTTGAAAGCACGTAAGCCGAATATGGAGAATCTTGAGGTGAAAGGATTCGGATTTCGGGGAAAAGTGATGGGGAAAATGATTTACGCTGGTGTAGAAGTCATTCCAGATACGATTCCTGGCAATAAAATTTTATTAGAAGATGTATTGATTAACGGCGAATCGCTGGAGTTAGATCGTATATATACAGTAGGAACAATTGATATGTTTACGTTTGGATACTTATACCCAGAGCTATCCACACTTTCTGGCAAACAATATTATATGCCAGAACTACTTAGAGATGTGTTAACGGATATGTTAATAACTCATACAACTTCCGTTAAACTATAGGCTAGTTAACTTGTAACACTCATTTTTCTCTTGTCATACAGATAAGAAAGAGAGGAGTGTGAACTATGGTTAATGTGGAGCCAATTATAATTGATAATTATACGTTTATTGCGGTTAGCGTGAAACTTCCAAAGACGAATTTGCTAGCTGTAATGAGCGATAAAGGATATATTATGTGTGGTGCATTAGATGTAGGTCTTTTAAATGAGAAATTAGGTGATCGAGGAATTATTGCTGGCCGTGCGGTTGGTGTAAGAACGATTGAACAACTTCTTGAAGCGCCACTAGAATCGGTAACGACTGGAGCTGAAGCATTAGGCATTCCAGCAGGAACGATTGGAAAAGAAGCATTATTAAAAATGAGATAAGCATATATCGTCCCTCCTTCTTGCATAGAAATGATATAAGAAGGAGGTTTTTTTATGAGTATATTTCGCTCGAAAAATTCGCGGTTTCGAAGGGGACCTATTGCCTTTCGGTATATACTGCTTATGTCGTTTATTCTTTTTGTTGTATTACTTACGCAAGGGTTGTGGATTGTGAATAATAGTATTCAGCCGACCTTAATTAAATATGGGGAAGCAGAGACGCATAAAATGGCGACGGCAATTATGACGAAGGCGGTAAAGGATCGAATTAATGAAGGATTCGATGTCGATTCATTAATGAAAGTACAGAATGATAAAAACGGGAAAGTATCCACAATTAATTTAAATACAAAGCAAGTAAATGAAATCGTAACGTCAACGACCACGTACATAGAAAAATATTTGCAGCAAGTAGAACAAGGGAATTTGAAGGAGCTAGGTATTTCAGAAAAAAACGGGGCGACTATGGCAGTGCCTTTTGGGCGTGTAACTGATAATGCGCTTCTTGGTAATATAGGACCAGATATTCCGATTCATTTCACGCCAATTGGGCATGTGAATACAGATATTAAACAAAAAATTGAGCCGCATGGGATTAATACTACAGCGATTCAAATTGTTATGGAAATGGAAGTAACGCTGCAAGTAATTATTCCATTTCATACGAAAGAGATAACTGTGAAACAAAATGTTCCGATTGCGACGCGCATCGTTCAAGGGGAAGTGCCTACGTATTATGGAAGCGGAAGTGTTGCTGTACCTGATAAAAAGAAAACAGATAGTTAGTTGCATATAAAGTGAAACTCGGCTCAGCCTGGCTTTTACTGGATAAAAAATAACCGTAGCAATGCAGCTACGGTTATCTTTTGGTATTTGCTCGTTCTTTGCGTTCCCAAAGGCTTAAATGCATGTATGGATCGAAGGCCCATTCTGTATAGCCATTGTCTTTATATATGCCAAAATGTAAGTGGGGTGGGAATTTTCCGGCTGTACCAGGAGGGCCGTAACCGGTGCTACCAACAAATCCGATTACTTTTCCGGGCTCGACAATTTGTCCAAGCTGTATTTCTTTTGAGAACCCGCCTAAATGAGCGTAATAATGGTAATTGTTATGAAGGTCTCGAATACCGATGCGCCATCCACCAAGGCGGTTCCAGCCTTTTGTTTCAATAATGCCATAGCAAGTCGATCTTACTGGCACGCCATATCCGGCGAAAATATCGGTTCCTTCATGAACTCGTCTGCCGCCAAAACTTCTTCCAGCACCGAAAGTACTACGGTAGCTATGGTCACTACGGATCGGAAGAGGAAAAGCATTTCCTTCTAAATTAATACGTCCATAATGTTTATAAATTTGGGCGTATTCGCTAATTAAATCAACTGTTTTTGCACGTCTATAATATTCCCAGAGCATAATTTTAATACGGTCTTCTGAAGTTCCTTGTTTCCTTAAAATAGTCGCTGCGGTATGCAGAAGATCACGGTCGCTATTTGCATTTGCAAATCCATCTTTGTCACCATCTAAACCTATTCCGCCAAATAGAGAAATTGTATGGGGGAGAGTATCGTTGCTATTAATAGGTCCAGCCCATATTTCTGGTTTGAAATAAAGGGAAATGATGGCATCTGGTTTTTTTGGAATATCTTTTCTTACGCTCCGTATATTTCTTTCATATTGATCCATTGCAGCTAAGTAATACCATGGAATGCCTGAAGACTGCTCGGTTTCTTTATATAGTGCCATGCGCTTTTCATATATGCTTTGCTGATTATCTTCACCGTAAGCGATGTTTTGGTGGAGAAGAAAACAAATAGAAAGCAAAAGAGAAATTTTTCGAAGCATGAAATAGACTCCTTTCACAACATCACTCTTTTTAGTGTGGGATATACGGAGTATTTCATTATAGGGAACGATTGGAAAAAATCTTAGAATCTTCATTTGAGCAAATCGCTTTCATACGTTAGAATAGATATGTTACATTGAAAGAAGCGAACACGGTAAACTATTTCATATTGTGCGGAGTTGATAACCATGACAAAACAAACAGAATATAAGCGCAAGCCCGAATGGTTGAAAATTAAGTTAAACACGAATGAAAACTATACAGGCTTAAAGAAAATGATGCGTTCTAAAAATCTTCATACCGTTTGTGAAGAGGCAAAATGTCCGAATATTCATGAATGCTGGGCTGTAAGAAAAACAGCAACATTTATGATTTTAGGTGCGGTTTGTACACGTGCTTGTCGTTTTTGCGCGGTTAAAACAGGCTTACCAACTGAGCTTGATTTACAAGAACCAGAACGCGTAGCAGATTCAGTAGTACAAATGGGCTTAAAGCACGTTGTTATAACAGCGGTTGCACGTGATGATTTAAAGGACGGCGGAGCAGCTGTTTTTGCTGAAACAGTACGAGCAGTACGCCGTAAAAACCCATTCACGTCTATCGAAGTATTACCATCTGATATGGCTGGGGTAGAAGAAAACTTAAAAATGTTAATGGATGCAAAACCAGATATTTTAAACCATAACATTGAAACAGTACGTCGATTATCTAACCGAGTTCGCGCTAGAGCAAAGTATGACCGTTCATTAGAGTTTTTACGTCGAGCAAAAGAAATGCAGCCTGATATTCCAACTAAATCGAGCATTATGGTCGGCTTAGGTGAAACAAGAGAAGATTTAATTGAAGCAATGGATGACTTACGTGCAAACAATGTGGATATTTTAACTCTTGGACAATATCTACAACCATCTAAGAAGCATTTACCAGTTATTAAATATTATCCACCAGCAGAATTTGCAGAGCTTAAAGAAATTGCACTTAGCAAAGGATTTAGCCACTGTGAAGCTGGCCCACTTGTGCGTTCTTCTTACCATGCGGACGAGCAAGTACGTTCTGCAAAAGAAAAAACAGCAGAAGCTAAATAATGAAAAAAGAGAGCTAACGATTAGCTCTCTTTTTGTTTGTACTCTAAAACGGTATTTGTACATGTTAATAAAATCTTTTTTAATTCTTCTGTGGATAATTCAATTGTAAATTCAGGTACACCAGGTGTAATTAAAATTTTATCGTACGTATAAACGGAACTGTCCACAATAATTGTTACTTCTTGTGAATAACCAAAAGGAGCTACACATCCTGGAGTACAGCCAGTTTTCATTCTTAGTTCATCAGGGGAACAGAGCGATAAGCGTTCTCCGGTTATTTCTTTCATTTCTCCTCGGTTAAGCCGAGTTCCTTCTAACGTAAAAAACACGTAAAAATTTCCAAATGTTGATTTTAAAAATAAGCTTTTACTTGGAGCACCTTGTAAGCCAAGTCTTTCACGTACAATCCGATCTGTCTCATAATCGAGTACCGGTTCGTGTTCGAATTTTTCATAAGAAACATTTGTTTTATGTAGTAGAGCAAGTACGTCTTCATACATATGAAATAATACCCCTTTCTATTGTTAGAACAGTCTCTTCTCGTGGCGTCAACTGAATGTTTTGGAAAGGGATATTACTTGGACGATGCTTCCCATAAGCGTGTTATGATACATTGTTCGTCGATTGTAATTTCGTAAATATCAGGATTCGTTAAAGTTCTCCATTCAGTAAAGCCAATCGTATGATTAAAATGCTTTAAAATGAGCGTAAGTAAATTGCCGTGTGTAACAAGTAGTGTTGTCGTATGGTTTAACTGTAAAACGTCTTGAATAAGCGATATGGCACGGTCTGTTGCTTGTTTTGTTGACTCTCCGCCTGAAAAGGCAATATCTATGTTCGTAAAAGTGGATTCTAGTTTTTGCATCCAATCATCCATTGGAACGTTGCTCAATATGCGTTCAGTTAATCGTTCATCTTCTTGGATAGATAAGTTGGCTTGGAGCGCATAGGGCCGAATGGAATCGATAGCTCGGACAAATGGGCTTGAAATAATATGATCGATTTGTAGAGTATTTTCTAAGAGGAATGTAGCAAGGGTATTTGCTTGGTCTTTTCCATCGGTCGTTAATTCAGCATCACATTCTTGCCCAGTTGCTGAACAATGTCGTATTACAATAATTTTCTTCATAATTCATCCCCATCTTTCAAGTTGACGCTATATACTTCGACAAATGTGGAAATAATTCCTTTTTATTGGAAACAGCATAGGGATTTAAATATGTGGAAAAGTAATGTGGATAATAAAAAATTGAGGTGCAATGATGAAAAAAATGATATGTATCGTAATCATTATTTGTTTTCTTGCGCAATTGTCCACAATATATGCAGAATCCAACCGAAAACTAAATTATCCAAGCAATCGAAATAAGTCATTTGTGAGTGAGGATGTTTTTTATAAACAGTTAGATAAGAAAATTTATAAAGAGTACAAAAATGCAGCATATAGTGTTCGTAAAAAAATTTCATTTAAAGAAGTGGCTGATGAGCAATTTTCTTTCTTACAAAAAACAGCAGTCGGTTGTCGAAGTAGAGTGGTGCTTCAAGATTTTTTTGTTCACCCTGATCGCCAAGTTTATTTTTTCGCTTCTTTTACTCAAAATGCAGTAGAAGAGTTTCATAGGTACATCGTTATAGATGCAGAAACAAAGAGGGAGTTGCGGGAGGGTAAAAGTTATCATCAGTGTGGTAATCCATATGAAAAATAAACCACCAATTTTGGTGGTTTATTTTTTACTCCGGTACACTCTTTAATTTCTCTTTCATTTTGCGAATAAGAACGACAGCGCCAATTGTACAGAGAAGTGTAATTCCTTCGGCAACAAAGATGTTGATTGTTTTTGTTTGGTAAAGTGCCGCGAAAAAGTCTACAAATGCGTGGAATAGTATAGCGTATACTAGGAAGATGTATTTCTTCTGTTTTACTGCGTATAAAACAAGCATTGTAAAGGCGATTTGAAGCACGAGTGCCATAATTCTTTCTAAGCTACCAAGGAAGTATAAGTAGGCAGGTTGCTGAATTAGCATGTCCTGTAAAATGCTGAGCTCTTGTTTTTGTTCAATCAGTCGAGCGAAGCTACCATCGTTAATAGAATTAGCAAAGATTAATGCTTGTAATGCAGAAAAACCGCCAATTAAAATAGATTCAATTCCGCCGTGACCAATTCCATAAGCGAAGCCATCTTTATATTCTAGATATTTTTTTAGTAAGAAGAAGAAGGCAACGAAGCGTCCTAATTCTTCAAAAATACCAGCAGTCAATCCGCCATAAATTGCGAAGACAAACGGATTTTCTAAAAATGGAGCGATTGTTGGATTACCGCGCATAAATAGGTGGAATGGTGTTTCAAGAATTTGGGTAAATCCGATAAAGATAAGAACACCAACGCCGACCACTTTCCAATTAATATTATATTTTTTACGGAAATAAACGAGTACGATAATTGGGACCAGAATCGAGACAATGAGTTGAAAGATGATGCTGGCAATTACAGTATTTGAAACCATACTTTCACCGCTTTCTAATATATGTACATATCTATTATGCATGAAATATGGGAGAGATGAAACTTTTAGAAAGAAAATGAATTTACTTATTGACTCTAACGTTGCGTCATACTTTATCGTATGTACTAAGGGGGAGATACAAATGACAATGAGAGTAAAAGAAGTAGCTGATTTAGTTGGAATTAGTGTGCGCACACTGCATCATTACGATGAAATTGGGTTGTTAACCCCAGACGAGACGACAGAGTCTGGATATCGTTTGTATTCCAATGAAAATTTAGAGACATTGCAGCAAATTTTGTTTTTTAAAGAGCTTGGCTTCCCTTTGAAGAAAATTAAAGAGATTATCATGAGTCCATCATTCGATCGCGAAGAGGCACTACAGCTTCATAAGAAAATGCTTCTTGAAAAGCGTGCCAGATTAGATAAGGTGATTGCGACGATTGATAAAACAATTCAGCATACAAAAGGAGAGATTGAAATGACGAATAAAGAGAAATTTGAAGGATTCGATTTCAGCCATAACCCATATGAAGAAGAAGCACGTGAAAGATGGGGAGACGCAGCTGTAGATAAAGCGAACGAATATGCAAAAGGTATGTCAAAAGAGAATCAAGAGGAGTTTAATGCTATTTATAGAAATTTAGCAACGCTTAGACACGATGCACCAGATTCTAAAGAAGCGCAGGCAGCTATTAAAGTATGGTACGATTACTTGCAAAACTTTAGTCACTATTCATTAGACGCTTTTAAGGGCCTCGGTCAAATGTACGTCGCTGATGATCGCTTTACGAAAAATATCGATAAGTTTGGCGAGGGGTTAGCGCAGTTTATGTGTGATGCGATGGAGGTTTATGCGGATCGTAATAAAAAATAAAAAGTAAAACAGGTGGAGATTTTCTCCACCTGTTTTACTTTTTAATCATGTCATTCAAAGTCTGATCCCCCGTATTGTTCAAATGAGGATTTTTACTCATTTCACGTTTTAACATATCGAGGCTTTGCGTATATTCTGTATCATTTAATGCGCCGGATTGAAGGCCTTGAATTTGGGAAATCAACTTTTGGTCTGTTGATACATATGCTTTATAATAGCGAGGGACGATGGACGAAGCGGTTTTATATACTTGATCTGCTACAAGTTTTGGATCCGTTGTGTTTGCGCGGTATACAACGAACACTTCATCATCAGTAACGAGTGTAGCAGCGTTTGTAACGTCAGGAAGTTTGACTGTCATGCTTGTAATCATTTCAGCGACCTTCTCGCGATTAATGGCCCCCACTTGCTTGTTAGATACTTCATGTTTTTGTTTAGAAGAATAACCGACTCTCGTGAGTCTTGTATTTGTATTTTCTGTATGATACATGTCGTTTTTATTGGAAACAAGAACACGGCTTCCTTCTTCGCGCTCCATTTCGGCTTTATTATTTGTTTGGCAGCCTGCAAATAAGGAAAGAGTGAGAAGGGAAAGTAAAATTTGTTTTTTCACGATGTATCACCTCCTTCTCCATAGCATGTACTAATTTGCAATTTTTTGTATTTGAAATTGTTGGTTGTTATGCTTTGTGATACGATAAAAAGAAGAATGCTTAGAGAGGAAGTTAATGATGGAGCAAAAGCAAGAGCAAGAGATTCATGCTACGGTGAGCATTAATAATGTTCAGTACGAAGTAATTAAAAACTTTCGTGACGGTTTTAGTGAAGAAGCATTTAAAGAGCGCTATGCAGAAATTTTAAATAAATATGATTATATCGTTGGAGACTGGGGATATGAGCAACTTAGATTGCGCGGATTCTTTGATGATAGTAACCAACGTGCGACATATGATACGAAAATTAGTACGTTAACGGAGTATTTATACGAGTACTGTAACTTTGGTTGTGCACACTTCGTATTACGAAAAGTGAAGAAATAAAAAAATCCTCTTACAATTGTAAGAGGATTTTTTACATATTCTCGCTTATAAACAAATCGAGATATGATCGCCTTCAGAAAGTATTGTATTTGGCTTCATTTGTTGTCCGTTCAATTGAATATCCCCATTTTTAATTTTATCCACAATGAGTGTACGGCTCCAGTCGGAAATATATGTGGATAAGGCTTTATCAATGCGGTGGGAACCGAAAACGATATCTAATACGATCGTGATTTCGGCTAAGCCACTTTCTTTATGTTGCGTAATGAAAATGGTAGTAGTTGTTTCTGGTTGATCATGCTGCGTCATATCGACTGTTTCAACGTGATCAGTAAATGATTTATAAATACGCAGTTTTTGATTCCACGTATGGTCTTTCGGACATTTATAAATGGCAAAGCGGTATATGTTTTTTCCGTTGGCGTTATGCCTACGAATATTTGTGTCGGTAAATAGGGTAGTACGTCTGCAATTTTTACAATATTTTTCGATTGTGTTTTGCTCGTTTTCATATAAACTCCAAGAAAGTTGTACTTTCTGCATTTTTCTTCGCCTCTTATAGTAGTGGCAAAGAAACGTAATACAGCTATTTGGATGTCTTGTAGTATGAAGACATGAGAAATAGACAAAAATAAAAGGAGGTTCCCCAAAGAGGAACCTCCGTAAACATCATACTACAGATGCGTTACGTTCCTTTGTAATGGGAATGGGCAGACTACTCCCTTGAAAAAGCGAGGTGCTTTTTCAAGGGAGTAATGCTATCCGATTGCTGGTCCATTACAAAGTAAATGTTGGCATACGTAGATAACGTCCTTTCTATCCAAATAGATTTATTCTTAATTATAACATAGAAGATTGAAAATTCAAAACTCTTATAACGGAAAAACACCAGCTAAAATAGCTGGTGCATACGATAAATTATATAAGTTCAAATAAAAATGAGCGTAGTTCTTCTGCAATTTCTTCAGTCATAGAAAATGCGTGCTCTAAGTAGCCTGGTTCGTTTAAATCGTCAGCACCGATAATTGCAAATTTATTACTTTGCATATCAAGTACAATTGTTTTACCGTAATGACGATCGGAGTATAAAAGCGCTAAATCATGACGCTCATTTTCTCCCATAAAGCTAACGAAACGAGTTTTTGTAGCGACAGTGTCGTCGTACAGAAAGAAACGTTCTTCCATACACATGGCTCCTTTATTAAATATCTAAGTTTAAGTGTGGTTTATGATCTAAATGGTGATGCGTTTTAATGAATCGTACTGTTCTTGTTTTGTAACGCATTACGATAGAGTATGTTTCAGCTAAATCTCCGCCAAGGAATTTAACACCGTCTAATAACTCACCAGCAGATACACCAGTTGCTGAGAAGATTGCATCATCCCCAGATACTAAGTCATCTAACATAAGAAGTTGACGAGGGTCTTCTAATCCCATTTCACGACAACGAGCTTCTTCTTCTTCGTTCATTGGAACTAAGCGAGCTTGCATTTCACCTTCAAGGCACTTTAATGCTGCTGCAGAAATAACACCTTCTGGAGCTCCGCCAATACCTACGAATAAGTCGATACCCGTTCCAGGTAGTGCTGTTGCGATTGACGCACCAACATCACCGTCACCAAATAATTTTACGCGTGCACCTTTTGCACGAACACGGTCAATAATATCTTGATGACGTTCACGTTCTTGAACGATAACCGTTAGGTCACGAATCTTTTTATTGTTAGCTTCTGCTACAATTTCAATTGTTTTTTCAATTGGATCATCTAAGCTAATTTTACCAGCTGCTTTTGGACCAACCGCGATTTTTTCCATGTACATATCAGGAGCATGAAGAAGGTTCCCTTTGTCTGCGATTGCAATAACTGCCATTGCATTTGCAAGACCTTTTGCAACGATGTTTGTACCTTCTAATGGATCAACGGCGATATCTACTTCTGGACCGTTACCTGTTCCTAGTTCTTCACCAATATACAACATCGGTGCTTCATCAAGTTCTCCTTCACCAATTACAACTGTACCTGCCATGTTTACTGAATCGAACATATCACGCATTGCTGTAGTTGCTGCATCATCTGCTTCATTTTTCTTTCCGCGGCCCATCCACTGTGCGGATGCTAAGGCTGCTGCTTCTGTTACACGGACAATTTCTAGTGCGAGTTCACGTTCCAAGATTCCATTCCTCCAATTTCAAAAATCATACAAATATAACTATAACAAATAACGGAGAAAAGGTGAATTCGAAAAATTGTCGATTTTTTCAGAAGAAAGCGTTACAATTAAAATGTAAATGCTTTAATTTCCAGGTAGGTGACATTCATGTATTTTGTAGACAGAAAGAAAATAGAACAAATGCTAGTATGTTTAGAACGAGCAACAAGTACATTTCAAAAGAAAAAGATATATGAAACCGAGTTTGAATTTTACGCATTAGAGCGCATAGCCCATCTTATTATTGATACTGTATTAGATGTAGGAAATGCGATGATTGATGGATTTATTATGCGCGATCCAGGAAGCTATGAAGATATTATTGATATTTTAATGGACGAGCGAGTGATAAGTGAAGAAGATGGACAAGGGATGAAAGAAATTATCCTTCTTCGAAAAATGCTTACGCAAGATTATATTCAAATGAATCATGATGAATTATATAAGACGATTCAAAAACATATTGCAGTGGTAGAAAAGTACCCAGCAAATATTCGCAGTTATTTAGAAAAGGAATTAGGACCTGTATCTGCATTTGTACCAGAATAATTATGCTTATAAGATCCCCAGAGAATACCTTTTGGGGATCTTATATTGTATGTGAGAAAGAAAAGGGAGAAGGGTGAAGTATGGGGGAAGCACGTACTACGAAAGACGAGATTGTGCAATTGTTGAAAGTAAAGGGAGAGCACACAGTAGCTGAATTGGCTGACGTTTTAGAGATTACAGAAATGGCAATCAGAAGACATTTAAGTAATCTTGAGAAAGACGGACTCATTTATTCTAAGATGGTAAGGCAACATGTCGGAAGACCAACTTATTTGTATGGATTAAGTGAAAAGGGAGAAGATACATTCCCGAAAGAGTATAAGCAATTTGCGATTGATATGCTAGAAGATTTAGCTCGAATGGGCGATGAAAAAATACTTCATTACGTTTTAAAAGAGAGAACGAAGCGTATGGAAGAACAGTTGCAAAAGAGAGTAAGTAATCAAAAGAATTTAGCATATAAAGTGCAAGAGATAGCAGCTATGCAAGAGAGAAATGGTTATATGGTTCAAATAAAGAGAGACGGAGAGAATTCTTTCGTAATTGAAAAACAAAACTGTCCGTTAAAAGAAATTGCAGAGAGATTCCCGCAAGTATGTGAAGATGAAAAAGAGATGTATAAGCGTTTATTTACGAACGCAGATGTGAAAACGCTAGCAAACATGTGCGAGGGCGATTGTAGTTGTTCTTACCAAATAAAAGAGAAAAAATGAACGTTATGGGGCGCTTTAAGGTAAAGCGTTTTTTTCTTTTGGAAAAGCGGGTAATATAAAAGTGGTATGATAAGGTGAGAACGTTAGCATAGAAGGAGAGACATAATCGATGTATAAAGGTTACTTAATTGACTTAGACGGTACGATGTATCGCGGAGAAGAACAAATTGAAGAAGCAAGCGACTTCGTCAAAGCATTAGGAGAGCGCGGCATTCCATATTTATTCGTTACGAATAACTCAACTCGCAAACCAGAACAAGTGGCAGAAAAACTTGTTCGTTTCGATATTCCAGCGAAAGCGGAGCAAGTATTTACAACGAGTATGGCGACAGCGAACTTCATTTATGAACGTAAACAAGATGCAACTGTATATATGATTGGTGAAGAAGGCTTACACGATGCTCTTGTGGAAAAAGGATTTGAACTTGTGGATGAAAATCCTGATTTCGTTGTTGTTGGTTTAGATCGTGACATCACATATGAAAAGTTAGCAAAAGCGTGTCTTGCTGTGCGTAACGGCGCAACGTTTATTTCCACAAATGGGGACATTGCCATTCCAACTGAGCGAGGATTATTACCAGGTAACGGTTCATTAACATCGGTTGTAGCAGTATCAACAGGTGTGGATCCAATCTTTATCGGCAAACCAGAATCAATCATTATGGAACAAGCGTTAAAAGTTCTTGGTATAGGAAAAGATGAAGCATTAATGGTTGGGGATAACTACGATACAGACATTTTAGCGGGAGTAAATGCGGGCATGCATACTCTTCTTGTCCACACTGGAGTCACAACTGTGGAGAAGTTAACAGAATACGAAGTTCAACCAACGCAAGTTGTGCATAACTTGACGGAGTGGATTGAGAAGATGTAATGAAAAAAGCTGTTCCAAACTTTGGAACAGCTTTTTTATTCCTGCTATTTACAGACAGCCCGATTGATATGGGCTAATAATCAGTTGTGACCAGTGTCGTTTTTTGTCGGTAAGTCGATATATTTTAAAAATCGCTGATATAAATTTATTTAAAACGCACGATTCACAACGTCTTTCACTTCTTCAAGATATTGTTTACGCACATCATTATCCACAGAAGGGACACTTGTATAGAATGTATGCTCAATTGTTTCAATGCCTGTAAATTCAAAAATACCAACATCCGCTGTTTTCTTCATTGCATCAAACATGCCGCCTGCTGTGTATGCTTCTTTCGTATTGCCCATTGTAGATAATAACAATCCTTTTTTACCGCTTAATAACTTTTCAATGCCGTTTTCACCGTAAGCATAAGCGAATCCGTGGCTAAATACACGGTCAACGTATCCTTTTAAAATAGCAGGAAGTCCCGCCCACCAAACTGGATAAATGAATGTAATGCTATCCGCCCAAGAGATATGCTCTTGCTCTTCTTTAATATCTTCTGGTGTATTTCCTTGAGAAAATGAGATGAAATCGGAAGCGCCTAATACTGGATTGAAGTTTAATTCGTATAAATCACGAACACGTACTTCGTGACCTTTTCCTTCTAATTCACTTTTTACTGTTTCTAAAATCGCATGGTTGAAGCTTTCTGTATTTGGATGTGCATAAACGATTACATGTTTCATTGTTCTTCCTCCTATTTGTGGATAAGTGAATAGTTATTTGTATATCTGTAACTATTATGGTTACTTGTATTACGGAAGTCAAGGAAGACATATGTATGTATAAAAAGACGCCCAAAATCGCCTTTCTATACCCCACTCATACAAAGAACAAATAAAACAAATAAAATGATGACAATACCAATGCCGAAGTTAAATACGAGAGTACTATCCATATATGTAGCCTCCTTGTTTGAAAGTAAAAAGCACTCTAGTTAAGAGTGCTTTTTTATTTTGAATCTACTTCATAACTTTTAGAAAGTGATTTATTCGTGTAACGATTTACATTATTTTATGTATTTATACTTTGAAATGAGTAAGTCCTTGTGGAATATAGAAAAAAAGACACTCTTTCGAGTGTCTTTTAAGATGACAAAATGTGCCAATTGCTTGAGGTTGATAAGACGCTAATTTCCGTGTTAACGCCTTTTCTTTAATCAAGAAGTGTAGCAACAGCGATTCAAATAAATTGTACCATTTGTTTA
Source organism: Bacillus cereus group sp. BfR-BA-01524 (assembly GCF_022662595.1). Classification (NCBI taxonomy): domain Bacteria; kingdom Bacillati; phylum Bacillota; class Bacilli; order Caryophanales; family Bacillaceae; genus Bacillus; species Bacillus cereus group sp. BfR-BA-01524. The sequence continues at coordinate 21,316 of NZ_JAKUDW010000053.1, forward strand.
ATTGCGGTGCGTATGCAATTGTGCATATTATGACCGTGAGGTAGGTAATGAACTGTGAATAATTTGAAGTGATTTATTTACGATTTCTTCTGCGGCATATATGCCGATTGCGTCTGTTTTTAAAATATGGGATTGTAAGTTGTCATGCATTGCCCCTAATTCACCATGAAGTGGTGCGAAGGCATGGTTCGCCTTTTCAAGCATGCATAAATCAAGTAAAGAATCCCCAGCTGTAATAATCGTATCTATTTGCAAAATTTCTTTTATATATTGCACGGCATCCCATTTGTTAATTGGTTTTGGTACAAAGTATAGCTTTCTACCTTGAAGTGAATGATTCCAGCCTTGTTTGTCTAACCAGGAAGTGAAGGATGATAATTCATCATAAGGAATGTTCTCTCGTTTAACGATGCAATAATGGAATAGATCATCAGCTGTTTTTTGTGATATAACCCAATCTTTATGAGCTATTTGTCCAAATTCCTTTAGTATGTCGTTTCTCTCTATACATTCAACCGATAGTCTTTCTTTTACTGTCCTGTTCCAAGTACCATCTTGTTTCCCGTTATGAAGGATATTACCGCCATTACTTGTAATGACGTATTCGGGAATGATTTCGTCTTGGAATAAAGCAATACGCTGAAACTGCTCAATAGTTCTTGTTGTAACTGGGATGAAATGTGAGTGCAGTTGCAATTTTTTTAGTAGTGAAATGGTTTTATGTGATATGAAAGAAATTTCTTTCCCATCTAAAGTTTCAATGAGTTGAATTGATTCATCTTCTATAGGGGCACGAAACGATTTCCGGGAATAAATAAGCGTCTGATCAAGATCACTGGCGAAAATCATATAGTTTCCCTCTTAAGAGGCTTAATGAGCCCGCAACATGAATAAGCCATATTCTCATAGATTTCAATAGGGACATTCTTTTCTTTAGCAAGAAGTAAAATATGCTTTAAATCGGGATTATTTTGCTTACGTATTAAAATTTTCCACGGTATTCTTCGGAGTAATACGCGAGTTGTTTCACCGACTCCTGGTTTAATTAAGTTAATATCGTCAATTTCAAAGTGATTTTGGATAGACTGTATATCTTTTAATCCTTGCCAAGAGGGATCAGTGTAAGTTGAAGCAATATAACGTAATTGATTATCTATATGAGAATGAACAGAAGGGAATAAATCTGTTACCTCATCAATGAAGAAATTTGATAAATCTTCTTGTTCTAGCTCTTTATAATATTTAACACCATGAAAATCATTTGGACCGATATAGGTGTCATTTAGTACAGTGCGGCTAATTAGTCCAGAGACGGTTGCATTTAAGCAAGCGCTAGGAATAAGGAAATCTTCACGTGTACCGTAAATTGAAGTACAGTAACCGGGATCAGCAAGCACAGCCATACAATGAGAAATGTGTGTATTATTTCGTTCGTTAAATGTGTGTACTGCATATTCTAATTCTTTTTTTATTGCACCTTTCCCAGTCCACCCATCAATGAATTGAATTGTTTCTTTAGGGTGATGTTCCAAAATATAATGGAGTGCATTTTCATCAATACCGCGTCCGCGAACAATAGAAATACAATAGTGAGGTACATCGAGGTTGTATTGATAGCGTATGTAGCGTTTTATAAGAATGCCAATAGGTGTACCAGCACGAGCTAATGAAACGAGGACAAGGTTAGTTCCTTTAGTTTGTATAATTTGTTCGGCGACAACTCCAACAGCGATGGCTAGTTTGTGTTTGTATTGTTGCAGGGAAGAAAAGAATAAATCCATATACGCTTTAGATGGTTTATATTCCATTGGTAACATTTCGGAATAATGTGTGCCAGCTTGAATTGCTTGTTCTCTAGTTTCCGTGGAACTTTCTTTCATTAAATCACTAATATCTTTTAATAGAAAAATAGCATCATTTGGATTGTAACTACTAATATGAGAATTTACTTTTACCATAATTATCAACCTTCCTTTTCTATGCTATTTGAAAATGAGACGATATGAATAAAAGGAATAACTGTTTGTAACTGCTGTAGAAGAGGAGATAGGGCTTCTTCTCCTAAATCACGTTCAATAAAAACAAATACTTCATCGTAATCATGAGGTGAAATATTATAGAAGTAATTTGTAATAGTAGAATCTTCAGGACTTGGATATGAGAAATGATTATGAATGGCGTAGTTCACATCATTTGAAACAGGATGGATAGGGCTTCGTGTTGTAGATTGATATAAAATATTTTCGCCCATTTCAGCAGCAATTTTCATTGGGATATACATAAATTCACCCGTTCCGAGACAAAGTGTTCGTTTTCCAATTCTTTCTCTATTTAAAGTTCTTCCTGCTTCTTGAGCGAAAGAATGAATGTGCTTTTGTTCATATGCTGAAATGCCGAATCGCCCAGTATATTTTATATAATTTGATGTATAGGGTGATGTTGGGCAGGTAAGGGTATGTTTTTTGAAATCAGGTTTTGTTTCTTCAATTTGAATATCTGTTTTTGAAATATTCAATGGTTGGCCAGTTGTATGAATACTGCCTTCTAATAAAGAAATAACATGAATCTTAATTTGAAGTTCTTCTTCTAATTGTTTAAATTGTCTTCTATTAGTATGAGAACGCCAGTCTAATAAAGAAGCAATAATATATTCTTCTCGTGGGAATTTATTTTGAATCGATCTAATAATATTTAATGCTGTTTTTCCTGTTGTCATCTCATCATCTACGAGAACAATTGGATTGCTGTTTTGAAAAAAGCTTTCATCCACATAACAACGGTGCGATGTTGCATGGGAGTGTTCTTCCTCAAATGTAATGACAGATTCTAGGTTGGGTATCGATTCCCTAGTTGTATGCATATACTTTGCATTTTGAAAGCATTGAAACATAGAATGACCAAGTGCTGTCGCTGTTTCAGCGAATCCGATGAACAAAACTTCTTCTTGCAGAGGATATTGATAACGAAATACTTCCTCTGGGATTTCATGAATTTCTAATGAAATGAGATTTAAAATTTCTTTTTGAAATGGATGAGAAGTATTATGTAGCATTTCCATATATCTTGCAGCGAGAGCAAATCCACTTGATAGAGAGACTGCAGGTTTAATAGGAAGATGCTTTCCAAGGATTGTACTCACAAATAAAAAACTACGTTTCTTATTTATTCTCGCAGCCATTTGAAACAGATTGTCTAGCGCTAAATTATATGGATTATCACGTACTTCTACATGAACTTGTATATTATTTAAAACGTTATACGTGTTGCTTTGCGTTTGTAATAAGGAGATCGGTAAATTGTTTGTTTTCATGTAGCACCCCGTAAATATTAGATTTTAAAATGGTCTTGCGAGCCCAGCCATAATGTGGCTTTACTTCATTCATTTTGTTAGAAAAACTACTTTTTAGCACTCCATTATACGTATCTGCATTTTGTAAAATTGATCTCGCATCTAAATAATCTTCCATTGTGACAATATGCATTGCCTGTACAACTTTAATATGAGATGGGTGAATAACTGTCTTACCGTTTAAGCCATTTGCATGGTCGAGTGATACCTCTTGGATGAGCCCTTCTTCATAATCATTAGAAAAATATTCCCATACACATCCTGAAATAATATATTCATTTGTTGCCCTTGAGAAAACGTTAATAATGTCCGAAATACAATCACGAACAACAGTAATATGATAGATAGGTGTGTATTTATTACGCCGAATACTAAATATACTTGAAAAGTCAGTAGCACCAATACGTACATTTAAGATGTGATCACGATAGGAATCTAGTAAATCCTTTATTTGTAATAATGATTCTATCCGTGTTTCTTTATACATAATTTCTGGTGATTCTAAAATCGGCATTCCATAAAGTGATAATGAGTATAACTCGTTTATATATGCAAGCTGATCGATATAAGCTTTTCCATTAATCGGTGTGAATTTTGGAAAGACAAAACCACATAAACAATGAACAGCACTACCTAATTCAGTAACAATTGTCTTCATTTGACTTGGCTGTCGAACTCTAATAAAAAGAAGTGGGATGTCTGCTTGATTTAGTATGTTGGCACTGACTAAGTTGGCGATTTGCTGTATTTGAACGACGATGTTTTGCTCTGCAAGTTTTACTTCCTCATCGCTGATAGCGTCTTCTAGACAAAGAATAATTGAGGTAGCATCCACATGTTTCTTTCTAATTATATCTTCCGCAATCGTTTCTTTCGTGCCAGGAGTATATAGTGTAGCGCCTAGTGCGTAAGCTAGTTGTTCTTTCCCTATATTTTTTGAAAAACTAAGAGGTTCTTTATAGAAAAAATTTTGCCGTTCTTCTAAGGAGAGGTAAGAAAAGTAATTCACATTGTCACCACCTTATTCGTAATGATTCTGTTTAATTGTAACATAATAAGAAAAATCTCCCATTAAAATAAAGCGATAAATTAAAAAAACATATTGAGAAAGATGAATTATAAGATGAATATCGAATATTGTTAATAGAAATATAATAGGGGGAAAGAGAAAGTGGATATACATAAGTTAACAGAGGAAGAAGCAAATGAGATAAATATGTGGGCGTACGAGGAACCATATAATTTATATAGTTTTTCAGGCGAGAAAGAAGTAATAAAAGAATTATTAGATGGAACTTATTATGGCTGTTGTGACGATCAAGGAGAGTTCATCGGCTATTTTTGTTTTGGAGAAAATGCACAAGTACCAGGTGGAAGAGATGCTAATTTATATGGTGGAGAAGATGTGATTGATATCGGACTTGGTATGAAGCCGGCGTTAACTGGGAAAGGAATGGGGAAAGAATTTTTCCAAGCTGGAATAGCGTTTGCTGCTAAGGAATTTAATTCGAAAATGTTTCGATTAAGTGTAGCAACATTTAATACAAGAGCGATTACGCTATATAAAAATATCGGATTTAAGCAAGGGCCTATTTTTTTGAGTCGTGGAAGAGAATTTATGCTTATGGAATACGAAAGGCCGTCAGCATGAAACTGACGGCCTAGAAAACATTATTATTCTGAGTGCTCAGATCGGTGCGCTAAACGGCTTGATGCAGCGGCAGCGATTCCGCCAACGATATCATCAAGGAACGTGTGCACCTTTCCAGTTGATTTATCATTTAAGTATTCTAAAATACCAGGTTTTAATTTATCGATATATCCAAAGTTCGTGAAACCGATAGATCCGTATACATTCACGATAGAAAGTGCGATAACTTCATCAATTCCGTATAAGCCTTCATCACGTTTTACGATATCTTGTAACGGCGCACTTAGCATTCCCTTTTCAGCAAGGACATCAAGTTCGATACCAGTAATCAGTGCGTTTTGTACTTCACGTTTTGATAGTACACGTTCTACATTGTAACGGCATTCTGACATCTCTAAATTTGGATGATATTTTTTTTGAAGAAAATGAACAAGTTCAGCAATATCGTCAATTGTTACACCGCGTTCTTGTAATAGTTGTAATGCTCTTTCTTGTAGTTGATTTGATTCTTTCATGTTTATCACCTTTTTTTCTTTTTAGTATTTGTATACGTTTCGTTGCTTTATCATGTGCATAGGAATGAAAGGCGAGCACAAGCTCATATATATATATAAAAACCATAGGTGGCGACTGCGATGATTCATCATATTTATGAGCATTATCACATGCATGTTAAAGAATTAATCCCCCTTGGCCCCTATAAAAGCTTTTGGATTCGCAACAAAATTTATGTACTTGTTCCAATTGGAGAAATGGAGGAAGAAGTACTTGTAGAGATGAAAAAGCTCAGTGATTATATGAACCAGCAAGGGGATATAACTGTAGCGACTTTCGTTCCGACTATACACGGCTACTATGTAAGTGAGATAGAAGAACAAAATTACTGCTTATTAAAAGGTATGCGCACGTTAGAACGACATGCTATGTCATTAGGAAGTGAGCTTTCTATATTCCATAAACGAGGTGCATTCTTTCCAGAAGAAATTGAGCAATTAAGCCGTATTGGTGAATGGAAAGCGTTATGGGAAAAAAGGCTCGATCAATTAGAAAAGTTTTGGCAATCACAAGTGATGAACCACCCTTCAGATGTATTCGATCAATTGTTTATTGAATCCTTCCCGTATTACTTAGGAGTTGCAGAAAATGCAATTCAATATGTTGTCGATACAGAAATGGATGATACGCCGCAACTAACGGATGCAGCAACAATTTGCCAAGAACGATTCACACCTTTATTATGGCATCAAACGAAGCGGCTCAAACTTCCTTTTGATTGGGTGTATGATCACCCGAGTCGAGATATTGCAGAATGGATCCGCCATATGATGATAGAAAAAAAGAAAGACTGGGAGCAAACAATTGTTCAATTTGTTACAGATTATGAACGTAATTATTCGCTATCCTCATTTGGTTGGCGCTTATTATTTGCAAGGCTCCTGTTCCCGCTTCACTATTTTGAAACGGTCGAACGATATTACCAAACTGGAAACGAAGAACAAAAAAGCATATATAGAGATCGCTTAGAAGCCATTTTACACGATGTGAACCGCTCAGAGCAATTTATGAAGCACTTTTATGGCTCACTTCGTTTACCAGTAGATAAGCTTGGGATTAGAAAATTAGATTGGTTATCTTAAAAATATAAAAAAGAGACCGAGTGAGGTCTCTTCTTTATATACCACAATTTTATGTAATACATTATGCCCCTACCTGCTGATCTGTACATATATTTAAAACGAATTGATGCCTTTCGAGCTTTTCATTTACTTTACCCAATAATTCTTGCTGGATTTCTTTAAATAAAAATTGATAGCTTGTATTCCATGTTGGTATAACGGATGAAAGGCCTAATAAATACTCTTTTTTCTTTTCTAGTTCTTGAATTGTTACAAAAGTGTTCCCCATTTTTGGCATCTGTCGTCCCCCTATGTTTTTTTACTGTATATGTGTGAACGATTCACTATATAGTATTAATTATCGCATTTTTTGAGAGGGATTTCCAATTTTGTTTTATGATGTTAAAGCGGAATAGTTATGTGAATAAAAAAAGAGACCGAAATTGGTCTCTTTTTAGGAAGCGGCTCTGAACGAGCCGCTTCCGCTTTTAGATTAAAATACTTGTTCTACTTCGATAACGCCTGGTACTTCTTCAAGTAACGCGCGCTCGATACCAGCTTTTAGTGTGATTGTAGAACTTGGGCAGCTTCCGCATGCACCCATAAGGCGTAGTTTTACGATACCTTCTTCAATGTCTACTAATTCAACGTCTCCGCCATCGCGAAGTAAGAATGGACGTAATTTATCTAGTACTTCTAGTACTTGTTCTTGCATATGTGGGTTTTCCATTTTTATCGACTCCTTTCATCAGTTTTATTATAATCAAGATAGAGGGGAAAATCTATTTTTTCTCTTCTTGTTTTATTGTCGAAATATTTTATCGTGTTTTTTCAGTATAGGGGTATGGAATAAGTTTGTAAAATGATGTGCTTATGTAATAAGACATCTGAATATGCTGTTGAAACAAGAGGCGGGGGAGAAGAAATGGTTAATGTTCAAGTGTATGGGACGAAAGTAATTTGTGCGAGCTGCGTTGGAATGCCATCTTCAACAGAAACGTTTGAGTGGCTACAAGCGGCGATTGGTCGTAAATATGAAGGACAAGAAAATAAATTTAATTTCGAGTATATTGATTTTCAAGAAGAACAGGAAGATGAAGATAAAAAAGCATTCGCAGAGCGCGTAGTGGAGGAAGATTTATTTTATCCGGTCGTTCTTGTAAATGGAGAAATTGTTGGAGAAGGAAATCCTCGTTTGAAGGATGTTTACGAAGAAATCGAGAAATATTTATAAAACAAGAAGTCTTTGCGAATTTGCAAAGGCTTTTTTTATTGGAGGGATAGATGTGAAAAATGGAGTGAAGCATGCGTTACCAACGGAAGTACAACAGTTAATGGAGCGGTACACAGTAGAATTAAAAGAAATTTTTTTGGATGAAAAAATAGTTGGGGTATATATTTACGGATCCATCGCACTAGGTGCATTTCATAAGGAAACGAGCGATGTTGATTTTGTTACAGTGATAAATGATTCCGTGAATAGAGCTGAAAAACAGCAGCTTGTGGAACTACATAAGAAGCTTAGTGATAATACACTAGGTAAAAGAATGGACGGTATGTATATTCCGCTTGTTGATTTAGGAAAATACAATGATGAAATGAACGAGTATGTATATTGTGCAGAAGGAAAAGCGGACATTGGTTATTGGGATATTAATGCGGTCACATGGTGGACGTTGAAAAATCAAGGCATTACAGTTACCGGAAAAGAAGCAGAAGATCTTCCGCTGCAAATACAATGGAATGATGTAGTAAATACGATGAAATACAATGTAGAACAGTACTGGAGTGGAAAGGCGAAGCAACCATATTTATTCTTTGTAGAAGAGTGGGTAGAATCAGCTGTCGTTACGATGGGACGTATTTTATATACACTAGATCATAAAACAATCGTTTCAAAAGATAGAGGACTGCAATACTTGTCAGAACGTTCAGCGGAAGAATGGGAGCTCTTATTAAAAGAAGTAGCGAGAATACGGCACAATCCAAAAGAAAAGCGAATGCTCTCAAGGTGGAGAAGAGCAGATATGACAAAGAGGTACTTACTGCATTTAATTGAGACGTGTAGAGAGAAATGGTAGGGAAGAAAATGGACAATACAGTGGGGTGTATTGTCTTTTTTTATGTTTAATTTGGTATATAATGGTTTAAAAGGTTTAATTATACTGGAGGGGATAGGATGAATATAGAATTAGCTACATATGAAGAAAAGAATGAACAAATGAGTATGCGCCAAGTAATTAGCATTCTATTAATTATTTTTGGGGTCATGCATGGAATTGGTTTTTTGAACCTTTTATATGATTCTTCCTTATATCCATGGTATGTAGATCATCTTATTCCACCTTTCACGTTTTGTATGATTATCGTAATGTATGCACCGGCAAGAAATTGCTGCTTACATTTAATAAAATCATTACAATTCAATAATTTTAAACACTATGTAACGATAGTAATGACAGCGATTGTAATGCTTATATATCTTGCAATATTAAATTTAGTTTTACCACATGGGATTGGTGTGGACGAGTCTAGTATAGTAATAAAGCCTACTAAAAGTGAAATCATTTTATATGTAGTTGTGCTCACCATTTTTGCACCGATTTGGGAAGAACTTTTATTTCGGGGGATGTTTTTTACGAAATTATTCCAGCGCTTTTCTGCACTTACTAGTGCCGTTATAAGTGCTTTCATATTTACTTTTGGCCATCCCCTTACAGTAGGTAGTATTTTATATATTTTTGGTATGGGTATATGTTTAGCATACACATATAAGAAAACGAAGAATTTACTCGTTCCAATTGGGATTCATTTATTAAATAATTCGTTTTATTTATTAGTAAATTTTCAACTATAAAAAGACGCCTTTTAAAAAGGAAGTCTTTTTTATTTTGTAGTAGATAGAAAAGTATTTACAAGTATTGTGTAGAGGAAAGATAATAGAAAAAAATATGCGCATGGGGGAAGCGGATGAGTAAATATAAATTACATATAGATAAAGAACAACTATGGAAAGGCTGCGTTTTAAATTCGATTGCCCATGCAATTAATGTAGCGCATTGTCCAGATTTCTCACATGAAAGTTCATGGGATGGATTTAACTATAGTATGCAAGATAGCCAAGGCGGACAAGGGACAATTACGTTTCATCCGAATTACACGATTGTATGTCTTCAAGATGTGAATAGCGAGAGAATTGATGAGTGGATTGATGCGAAAAATTATTTTGAAGGGGCATCTTCGGAAGTAATAGATATTGCGAAAGAAGAAGCACTTCAATACGTATTAGAAGAAGTAGAAGGCGAAACAGTTCCTTTTATTACAACTGCATTTTGGATTGAGGATAGCGGTGCGTATTCAATTGATTCATTTGAAGAGATGGAAGAGCACGGCGGATTCTTATTAGAAATTCCATTACTTGATACAGAATCAGCAATAGAAAGACTGGAAGAAGAGTATGAACTGACAGCGGAACAAATAGAGCTTTTACAACTCGTGTATAAGAAAAAAATCCAAAGTCCAAATGAGGAAATTAAGTTGTCTAAAGAAGAAATAGCAATGATTGGAACGGAAGATAGCGAAGGATTGGAAGTTAGTAAGGACTCATTTGAAGAAATGAATATTACTTGGGAGTTGTAGGGGAGGATAAAATATTTGTGATTTAAAAAGTTACAAAAGGAATATAAAGCAATAGTAGAAAGCACAATGTGAAATTACAGTGCACTTTTTACTAGTTTTTTCATATACATATCAAATTCATGAAAGAATATGGGCTCTTTTTCCTCGGTATTCAGATGCACGTCGCAATGTAAATATTGCTGTAAGTAGTGAGTAGCTTGTTCGTACTGTTTTAATTTGTAGAAAGAAAAACAGGTAAGAAGTAGAAACGCTTTTTCTTCTAATATTGGAACGACAGCTAGTACGGGAGTAATGGAATGCATATTTGTTTCCACTAAATTTTCATAAGATACCCACGTTTGAAACCAGTCGAAAATAGTAGAAAGGTAATTCGGAATTTCGATAGTTTCATGTGAAACATTATGCAATAACTGGTTCTGTTTGATATGCATAGGCTCTATTCTCGTTTGTAGAATGCAATCGAATATTGAAATGTTCTCTTTTATTTGTAATTGGTTCGTAATAAGCTGCGGGAGACCGATAGGGTGGACTCCTATATTTATATAAAAGTCATCTCCAAACTGGCTTTTTTGTATGTTAATGAGCTTATAAAATCCGTTTTCAGCTTTGAAAAATGTATGTCTTTTTTCTTAAAGCCGAGTGGTTTTAAAGTGGCGTGTAAATTTGTAATAAAATCTTGCTCCTTTTTAGAGCCAGGCTTACTCTTCGTCATATTCATACGTAGTTAAGTTTTGTAAGAAACTTTCAAAGTTAGGTGCTAATTCAATAATTTCCTCAAACTCATTATCGATAAATATAACTGGAGGATTTTCAGCTACATTTCGATAGTCTAATGCAATCCATGTATGTCCATCACCAGATAAAAGTACGATATTCTCAGGCATTTCCCATTCTCGAATTAAATAGCAGCTCTCTAAAATACTAGATTCATTTTCATCAAAAGAAATACCATATAAACCAGATACATTAACGTGATCGTCTGCCCAAGAATTTGGTTTTGAAGTAGGGTGAACATCGAGACGAAGAGTTCCCCCATTTTGTTCTTTTAGAAGGGTTATATATGATTCTGGAAGCTTTACGTTCAGTACTTCTTCTGCTTTTTTGATTAGTTCATCGTTAATGGGTGCTAGTTTTAAATAGTCATCGTCTGCCCAAATTGTACTCTTCATATTCGGTCACCTCAAATAATAGTTTTAAGAATCTTATGTCATATATTATAGTTAGTTTAGATAACACGCAATAGAGGGAGGGACGGAGTATGGATGTGTATGAATACCTCGATCACGTAAATTCTAAAGAAGATTTATTAAAATTTCTTGTATACCTCCAAAAGGATTTTAAAGTGAATAAAGATGAATGGGAGAATGTAGAGGTAGAGACTTATTTAGAGGCATTAAATAGTTGGTTAGGTTCTTGTGAATCGGTTTATATAAATCAAGGAGAGAAGTTTCCAGAAAATATTTCATGGAAGTTTATTGCTCAAATGTTACTTGCGGCAGCTCATTATGAATAAAATTAGATTTTTAAAAGATAGAATGGAGAAGATATCATGATTAATCATAATAAAATTAAACAACTTTTAGCACATGTAGATCGTGCTGAGGATAATGAAATTGAGCTAGAGTATGAATCTGAACCTATGACGATAGAATTGTTTAATAGTGAAGAAATAGAAGAAGGGCAACTTGGTTATAGTTTTGATGAAGAAGGACAAAGCTTAGTCGGGAATGAAGAAGGAGATTGGAAAGAAGGATGGATTGTAATAGGGATAGATTCATATCTTGGAGACCCGATTTTTGTAGATAGTAATGATGAGAACTGTCCAGTTTATACAGCTATGCACGGTGAGGGAGACTGGGAGCTGGAATGTATAGCGGAACGTATAGAAGATATTATTGAGAAAGTGAAGGGGAATGTGGGGGAAAGAAACATAGTATTCCAACGTGATTAAGAGGGAGAAAATAATGAAAAAGTTTCAAATCGAACTAAATAAACTGCCGACAGAAAATGCTGGAGAAATAGTACTTAGTATAGATGAGAGAATTGTGTTTGAAGAAAAAACAGACATAATAGGACCGATTTGTCAGTTGTTTGATGCGTGTATCGAGGTTTTTAAATATGATGACGCTACAATTTTCTTAAATGAATATGAAAAAAAGATGGAATTTAAGAAGAAAGATGGGGAGTTTCTCATTATTAATCAGAGAGGCAAGAAGTTAGCTAGTGTTGATAGCGAGCAATTTTTACGAGTACTCTTTTCGTTTCTTAAAAAGGAGATAGGGCAGATTTACATGAGTGGAGTTGATTCTTTTCGAATCAAAGATGCTTACCATAGAATGTTAGAAATTGATCCATTTGTTCCTAAACTTGTAAATGGAAATGACGAAATTATGTATCGAACTTATCATTCTACAAGTGACAAGTATGAATTAAAATGGAAGTATTTAAAAGGGAGAGAGGTTGAACCGATATTTACTCCGGTACTATCTCATGATAAGAAGAGTATCTTTTATGTAGAGGAAAATAACCACAGAATTCGTAAACTCGATAGTGAAACGAAAGAAGAGATTTGGCAGTGCCGTATTCCAATAGTAGAAGATTGTAATTGCGTTACTGTGAATGGTGTCGTAATTATTTGGCATGCAAATAGATTTGGAGAAAGTATTGCGAAATTGTATGCTATTTCATCAAGTTGTGGAGAGCTTCTATGGGATTTAGAAATAGAAGGGCATATTATACAAGATGTAAAAACTACGGGAGAAGAGTTACCACGTTTACTAGTTATTACACAAGAAGGCTACAATGTTTTATTAGAGCTTGAAAGTGGAGTAAAAGTATGGGAAAAGAATGTTCGAGTCGGAGGAGAAAAATTGCAGTGCCATCTTGGCCCAGATTACTATGTATTAGCAGGGAATCCTTTTGATGAAGATGGGGAAGTTGATGCATATAGTAATGTTGCAATTTCCATTCAATTATTAGATGCTTCTACACGATGGAAACAAATGATGGAAGATTGTAATCCAAATGAACCAGTTACTTTAACTAATGAACATTTTATATGTGTAGCAATAGATTCATTACAAAAGTGGGAATATGGAAAAGAAGGCTGTAACTTAATTTTTGAAAAAGCTTTTGATGAGGTATGGTACGCTTGCATTGAATCAAAGGAAGCGAAAATACTATTAACAAGAACTGAGTATGGATATGAAGGGGTAAGTAGACAAATACAGTGTTATGACCATAAGAGCGGTCAAAAGTTATATGAAGTAAATATGTCTTTTGAAATTGAATTGCCTCCATTTCTTATCGGAGAGATGATGGTATTGTCCTTAGGAAAAGGCAGAATTTGTGGTATTAATATTCAAACAGGTAAAGTGCTTTGGAATAATACTACTCTACATGATATTACAGAGGTTCTGTTATATAAAGATGGAGAAATTTACATTGCAACTTCAAATTTAGAATTGATAATACTTGATGCTGAATGTGGCGAAGTAAAAAATATAATTAAACTTCCTAAAAATGTTGTTGTAATAGATTTTATTGTATCAATTGAGGAAGTTAATAATGGATTATTCATTAGTTGCGTGAGTGGAAATATGTTTGAAATAGTAGAAGGCTAATTTGTGAGTTTTCTTAAGTAGAGATGTTTGTTCTAAAATAGTAGTATATATTCACTAAAAAAGATGTATAAAAATGATTTTGATGCATCCTTTTTAGTGAATATATAAAATAATTAACTTAGTGTATTAAATATATGATACATGATTATTTTAATATATTTAAAAGTAAA
>NZ_JAKUDW010000054.1:0-34963 GCF_022662595.1 Bacillus cereus group sp. BfR-BA-01524
CAAAAGCCCAATAATTGATAGGAAATGGACAGCTAAAAGTTTTTAGGACCATAAACTTAGGGGGAAATGAAAAATGGGAACAATCGTATGCCAAGTATGTGAAGGAACAATCGGACATTTTGAAGATGAGAAAACGACAGTACTTTACGGAAAATGTGGAACAAATTGTGACTGTGCTAGAAAAGATAATGCGAAAGCTTAATGATAAATAAATAGATTACTATTAAAACTCAGGGGGAAATGAAAATGGGAACAATCGTATGCCAAGTATGTGAAGGAACAATTGGACATTTTGAAGATGAAAAATCAACAGTACTATACGGGAAATGTGGATCTCATTGCGAATGTGACCATAAAGAACATACAAAAGCTTAATAATAAGAAAAAGCGCCTACATGTGTAGGCGCTTTTTTAATAAATTGTAGTTGTATGGCCAACTGTTGCAACGATTGCATCATCTCTAATTGGAATAAAGCTTATGGATGTCTGTGGTGTACTAGAAGAAGCGTATTGGCTCATTATACGGCTATCTATACGGGTAATAGTATCGGTCAAGAAAGCTGAAATAAAAGCGTAAGGGACTCGTCGTTCATTTAATGAATAAATAATTTCTTCTTTTGTTTTTACACCTACGCCATGTCCGTAAAAAAAGAAATTTCCTAAATAGATTGTGTTTTCTCCTTGCCACTCAATCGTAGCTGGATTCACTTGTGGGTTTTTAAAGTAAACGAGGTCACCTGGAACAAGATCGCCACCGGTTTTTGTTATGAGCCTTAGATCTTGATCGTAGTCCCATGTATAAAGTAAAAGGTTTGCAAATAGACGATTGAAAGTTTCTTCCTCATACAATGATAATAAAGCTTTATAAAAAATAATGATCATAGCGGTTGCACATTCAGTTCCATATAGTTTTCCGTTTTTGAAAATATCTTGTATGGCAATGGAAGGTGGTATGTTTGGAAGAAGCTCGAATCCTCCAAGGGATGTTCTTTTCCAATACTGGGGGTTGCAAAAGGATTGTTGAAATGTGCGAAACTGAAATCCACTTTGAAAAAGTTCTAGTGCAGAGATAATAATATTAACTCGTAAATTGAGATCAAAGCTGAGTTCATCAGCTGTTCGGAAGGAATAAACTTCTTGATTTCCTGCCATTATTGATAAAATTTGTTGTTTCTCTGCTGCAAATGGCTCATATTCATTTGTAATATAAGGATGTACAATAGAACGGCCTATTACAATCATAATAGTATCCCCACCTATACGTTACATTCTTTAGTATCGTATGAAGAAAAGGAAAAAAGGTGAAAAAAAAGCCTATCAACTGATAGGCTTGTACTCTTTAATAACACGTAATGTTTGTAATGTCATATCTTCAGGACCTTGTACAGGTAAACCTGCTTCTAAGTTTTTACGAATATACTCTAAGTTTTCTTGTGTAATAATTTCCCCCGGAGTAAAGATTGGAATCCCTGGCGGATAAACCATAACAAAATCAGCTATAATACGACCCGATGCATTTTCAAATGGAATGACTTCTGTTTCTGAATAAAAAGCATCTCGAGGAGAAAGTGCTAGCACTGGAATTTCTGGAATCTCTACTTGTACTTGAACACCTTTATCTGCCCTATTTCTAAATGTTGCTGCTAAATCTTGTAATGCTGCAATAAGTGTATTTGTATCACTTTCTGTGTCTCCTAAAGTGATAAGACATAGTATGTTGTATAAATCTGAGAGTTCTACTTCAATGTTATATTGCTCTCTAAGCCATACTTCAGCTTGGTGGCCGGTAATACCTAAATCTTTTACAGATACAATTATCTTTGTAGGATCATAGTTAAAGGTAGCATCTGTACCTAACATTTCTTTTCCAGGACAGTAAAGATGCTCAATAGAATTTATAGCATCACGAACATGTTCAGCTAATTGTATTGTTTGTTCTATGAGTGCTGTTCCTTCTGTAGCAAGACGTTTTCTCGCAACATCAAGTGATGCTAACAAGATGTAAGAAGTTGATGTAGTTGTAAGCATGCTAATAATAGATTGGACATGTTTTACATTCACCAAGCCTTCTTTCACATTAAGAATAGAACTTTGAGTTAAAGAGCCTCCTAATTTGTGAACACTTGTTGCTGCCATGTCTGCACCAGCTTGCATCGCTGACATCGGCAATTCATCGTGAAAATGAATATGAACCCCATGAGCCTCGTCGACTAGTACAGGGATGTCATAAGAATGTGCTAATTGTACAATCTGTTCTAAGTCTGCAGCAAATCCAAAGTACGTTGGGTTAATAACAAGTAAGCCCTTTGCATCTGAGTGCTCTTCAAGTGCTTTTTTGACAGATTGAATTGTGATTCCATGAGAAATACCGAGTTTCGGATCGATTTCAGGATGCATGAAAATCGGTTTTGCACCTGAGAAAATAATAGCTGACATTACTGATTTATGCACGTTTCGTGGTACTAGGATTTTGTCACCAGGACCGCAAACGCTCATCACCATTGTCATAATAGCGCCACTTGTACCTTGAATAGAAAAGAAAGTATGATCTGCACCGAATGCAGCGGCTGCTAAATCCTGTGCTTCTTTAATCATACCTTTTGGATGATGTAAATCATCGAGTGGCGCAATATTAATTAAATCAATTGCTAATGCATTATGCCCAATAAATTCGCGAAATGTAGGATCCATGCCCTGTCCTTTTTTATGACCAGGAATATGGAATTGAATTGGATTTCGCTTACTGTGCTCAACTAAAGCGGTAAACAATGGTGTTTCGTATTGGGACAATCTATACACCCCTTCTTCTTCGTAATATTTAGTATAATTTGTTTTATATAATCCTGCTCTAAAAAAGTAAGTCCTTTTTTAGAATAGGGCTTGTTTTTCTGCCATTCAAAAAATCGTTTTTGAGATGGTAGCTTCACTTTATTTTCTATAAAACAAAAGCATTATATCACCAATAATTATAGATGTATAGAAAAAAATATTTTTAAGGTGAGTATGTTTAATAGTTAGCCTCAACTAATGAATAGAGGAAGACAATTCCATTAAAATGAATAAATAGTGTATAATGCAGAGTGGCTATATTGAAACAAGAAGAAATGATAAATGAGGTGCGAAATGGAATATCAATATCCGTTAGATTATGATTGGTCAAATGAGGAAATGGTTATAATTGTGAAGTTTTATGAAGCGATTGAGAAAGCTTATGAAAAAGGAATTATAAGAGAAGAATTAATGGGTTTATATCGTCGTTTTAAAGAGATTGTTCCATCGAAAGCAGAAGAAAAGAAAATTGATAAAGAGTTTCAAGAAGTAAGTGGATACTCTATATATCGTGCTATTCAAAGGGCAAAGGAAGTCGAAGAACAAAAGTTTGTAAAAATGTAAAAATATTTTGAAAAATAAAAACTGAAGTGATATAATGTGATAACAACTAAAAACGGACAATATAAATTGTCCGTTTTCTACTATCGATTACAAAGTGCATATAAAGGAAGGAGTGATTGCATCGTAGATTCAATCTTAGCAAGGAATTGTTCGTTGGTCATTGCTGAAAACTCCTCTGGTGATATATGAATACCAACTAATAATTCTGCTTTTTTTACAGTAGCTAGTCGTTCAATCATCTTTTGTAAGTCTTCAGTTTCAAGTGTCTTATGTAATTTCACACTTGGTTTAGTATGGTCAATGGACCAAACGAAGTCATTTGGAATATTTGTTTTTAAATCATTTAAATGTTCTAAGAAGGCATGAGCCGTCTCAACTTTTTGTGGACACTCATAGATTAAACCAAAGTATATGAAGGCATGAGTACCCCATAAGCCGATTTGGAAATGCGGTAGCATTTTATATCCTCGTTTATTTGTTGAAAAAGCAACCCAAGTATCGTTTGGTGGATTGACTTTGCGGCGTGCGTGTTTTGCAACATGATAAAAAAAGTTCTCATCAGTGTGTTGGGATAAGTATTCTGCAAATTGTTCCCCTAAAGCTTCTAGCTTAGGATGAATGTTCGTTTTAATTGCACTCATTCGTTCTTCGAGACCATCAACTGTAAAGACATCAAAATCAGTTGACTTGAATGTTTGTATTGTCATGATTGTTCCTCCAACTCCTATTTTGCTTTTATTTTAGCATAGCTTGTACTATTCATAAAAAAAACAGCACAAAAAAATTTAAATAAAAAAATATAATTTTGTTGCATAGATGATTTATCCAACATAGTATAGTATAAAACAAAAAATCAGAAAATTTAATTAATTCTAGTCCGAGGGCAGACGAATATTGGGAGGAGGCAAATAATATGAGACAGGTGATTAATGCGTTAAAGAGAACAGATGCCGAAAAGAGAATACCGGTGCTACGTTTGGAGCTAGATTATGAATTAGCAACTTTATATGATGCGATGATGGAAGATGATAAACAGAAAAAAGAAGAGTGTGTACAAAAGTTAGAAGTGTTAAGACTTGAAATGATTCGTTTAGAAGCGTAATAATAGTATATGTATAAAAAATTAGTTGGTGCGAACCTTATAAAGGGTTCGTTTTTTCTGTGAACAGTATAGATCGGAGTGTTTAAACATGCAAGAAGTATGGAAAGACATCGATGCACACGCCAAACGGTGGATTCGGGATGCAGGAGAGCATTTAATGGCATCCATGAAAAAAGCACTTATTATAGAAACAAAATCCAATGCAGCTGACTTAGTTACAAATATGGACCGAGAGATAGAACAGTTTTTAATTGGGAAAATTAAAGAAACATTCCCGAATCATAATATTTTAGGAGAAGAGGGTTATGGAGACGAGATAACGTCTTCTGACGGGGTTGTTTGGTTAATTGATCCAATTGACGGCACGATGAACTTTGTTCATCAAAAAAGAAATTTTGCAATTTCAATTGGGATTTATGAGAACGGTATCGGAAAGATTGGACTTATTTATGATCCAGTACATGATGAACTATATCATGCAGTCAAGGGGTCTGGAGCTTTTTGTAATGATATATCAATTCCTCCATTGGAAAAAGGGACTGTAGAGCAAAGTATTGTAGCTTTAAATGCGATATGGCTTACAGATAATCCATTGCTTAATATGGAAAGTATGATGGCACTTGTTAAGAAAGCAAGGGGCACGAGATCATATGGCTGTGCAGCGTTAGAGATGGTATATGTTGCAACAGGAAGAATAGATGCATATGTAACGCCGAGATTATCACCATGGGATTTTGGCGGAGGACAGATAATTGTAGAAGAAGTTGGAGGTAAGGTAACGACATTCGCTGGAGCGCCACTTTCTATCATAGAGAAGAGCAGTGTGTTAGTTGCAAAACCAGGAGTGTATGAAGAAGTGTTATCATTTATATGAGAGCAACAAAAAAAGTAAGAGGCTGTGTATAAGCTTCTTACTTTTTAGCGTTATTGTGATTTGCGCATTTTTCTTTTTGTTACAAAACCGTATCCAACTGCAACAAATGTACCGATAATGCAAATAATAATACCGATTGGACTATTTTCAGCAATCATAATGCCGATACCGATTAAGAAAATAACACCGATAATTGCGGTTAATAAAAAGCGATATTGAATGTGTTCCATTTCTTCACCCTCCAATCTCATTTTACTTTCACAAAAGTAAGAATACAACTATATTTTCATTCTTGCTTTTATTTTAATTGCTATTGTATCCCCTTCGCTCTTATAATAGAGAAGGATTAAAAAGACATTAGGAGTTGGACATGTTGAAAAAACGACAAGATTTACGTAATATAGCAATTATTGCCCACGTTGACCATGGTAAAACAACACTTGTTGACCAGTTATTACGTCAAGCGGGGACATTCCGTGCGAATGAACATATTGAAGAACGCGCAATGGATTCAAATGATCTAGAAAGAGAACGCGGTATTACAATTTTAGCGAAGAATACAGCGATTCACTATGAAGATAAAAGAATTAACATTTTAGATACACCAGGTCACGCTGACTTCGGTGGAGAAGTAGAACGTATCATGAAAATGGTTGATGGTGTTCTACTTGTTGTTGATGCATATGAAGGTTGTATGCCACAAACACGATTTGTTTTAAAGAAAGCTCTTGAGCAAAACTTAACTCCAATCGTTGTTGTAAACAAAATTGACCGTGACTTCGCTCGCCCTGATGAAGTAGTTGATGAAGTAGTTGACTTATTCATCGAACTTGGTGCAAACGAAGATCAATTAGAGTTCCCAGTTGTATTTGCATCAGCAATGAACGGAACAGCAAGCTTAGATTCAAATCCAGCAAATCAAGAAGAGAATATGAAATCATTATTCGATACAATTATCGAACATATTCCAGCACCAGTTGATAACAGCGAAGAGCCACTTCAATTCCAAGTAGCACTTCTTGATTACAACGACTACGTTGGACGTATTGGAGTTGGACGCGTATTCCGCGGTACAATGAAGGTTGGACAACAAGTTGCTTTAATGAAAGTTGACGGAAGTGTAAAACAATTCCGCGTAACGAAATTATTCGGTTACATTGGATTAAAACGTCAAGAAATTGAAGAAGCAAAAGCTGGAGATTTAGTAGCCGTTTCAGGTATGGAAGACATTAACGTAGGTGAAACGGTATGTCCGGTTGAGCATGAAGAGGCTTTACCATTATTACGTATTGATGAGCCAACGCTACAAATGACATTCCTTGTAAATAACAGCCCATTTGCAGGTCGTGAAGGCAAATTCATTACATCTCGTAAAATTGAAGAGCGTCTTCGTTCACAATTAGAAACAGATGTAAGTTTACGTGTAGATAATACAGATTCTCCTGATGCATGGATCGTATCTGGACGCGGGGAACTGCATTTATCTATCTTAATTGAAAACATGCGTCGTGAAGGTTATGAACTACAAGTATCTAAGCCTGAAGTAATTATTAAAGATGTCGATGGCGTAAGATGTGAACCTGTAGAGCGCGTACAAATCGATGTTCCTGAAGAATACACTGGTTCTATTATGGAATCAATGGGTGCACGTAAAGGTGAAATGTTAGATATGGTGAATAACGGAAACGGTCAAGTTCGCCTTACTTTCATGGTTCCGGCACGTGGTTTAATTGGTTACACAACAGAATTCCTAACATTAACTCGTGGTTACGGTATTTTAAACCATACATTCGATTGCTACCAACCAGTACATGCTGGACAAGTGGGTGGACGTCGCCAAGGTGTTCTAGTTTCACTTGAAACAGGAAAAGCATCACAATACGGTATTATGCAAGTCGAAGACCGTGGTGTAATCTTCGTTGAACCAGGTACAGAAGTATATGCTGGTATGATCGTAGGAGAACATACTCGTGAGAACGACTTAACAGTTAACGTTGTGAAAATGAAACAACAAACTAACATTCGTTCTGCAACGAAAGATCAAACTTCAACAATGAAAAAACCACGCTTAATGACTCTAGAAGAGTCGTTAGAGTACTTAAACGATGACGAGTTCTGTGAAGTAACTCCAGAATCAATTCGTTTACGTAAAAAGATTCTTGATAAGAGCGAACGTGAAAGAGCTGCTAAGAAAAAGAAATCTGTAGAAGCGTAAAAAATAAAACAGCTACCTTAAATTAAGGTAGCTGTTTTTTTATGTTTATTTTTTAGAATATTTACTCTTTTTAGTGGACAGTATTTTTTTCGCGGGTTACTCTTGTATTAAGTACATAAAGAAATTTTGTTTTTTTATGAGAAGGGGGGATAAATAGTGTTAGAAAGAATGTCTTTTTTTGCGAAATTATGTAAAGTTGATGAAAATCCAGAATTAGGGATGTGGTTACTGTATGGCATCATTATTATATTAAGTGCACTTGTGTATAATTTAGGTTTTGCAAGAAAACTATCAATAATAAAAAATATAGTGATATATATATCGTTAGCGATTGGATGTACAGTGTTAACTTTCTTTGCAGTTTTTTTACCTGTTGGAGAGGGACTTGTTGTAGCGGCAATTGTACTTGGGATTTATAGGTTACGATTACGTCAAGCAAGACAACAAAAAGCAGGGTGAGGGGGCGAAGTTTTATGCGTTCAGTACAAGATGCACTATATAATTGGTTAACAATTAAAACAGTTGCGGAAGCACGTCCGGATGATAGTGCTGCAAAAGAGACGTATTTGTTATTTCAAAATATGATATATGAAGAACATAAATTGAAAAATGTGGAAGTTGAAAAGAACGAGGAAATGTATTTAATTACATATGAAATGAATGGGGAAAGGAAATCTGCAAGGTTTCCGCTAGAAGCCATTGATTGTTTCTTGGATCAGATGAACCGTGAGCCAGAAAAATATAAATAAGTCCTTATCTATATGAGTAAGGACTTATTTATATTTTACCAATCGTCTTCGACTTTTTTATCACGATATAATCGGAAATTACCACTTGCATGACGTTCCATTGTACGCTCTGCAATTCGTTCCGAACATTCCATGCACATATATGTATGAATAGGGCGATTACGCAGTTTTTTTGCCATAGGATTTTCATCATCTAACATATCTTTTTTATCACAAATCATACATTTGACTCTCATTTCGTCACCTCAATACGAATTCTATCAATATAAGTATATCATGGAAGTATAATGTTTTTGAATAATAGTGGGAAAAAATAATATTTTCGCAATTCAAAAAATAAGTTATGATAAGGATATACCGAGTATGTTTGGAGGTGAAAATATGGCGAATGTAGTAGAGCCTACTTTAACAGAGGGTTTAGTACAAACGTTGCGTAAAGAGTGTATTGTGATGATAGCAACGACAGATTTTGAAAAACAAGTTCCTAACGTAAGTGCTATTTCTTGGGTGTATGCAGTGAGCAAAACTAGTATTCGATTTGCAGTAGATCAACGTTCACGTATTGTGGAAAATATAAGGCATAATACAGGTGTAGTATTGACTATAATGGCGAATGAATCCGTATTTTCCATAAGTGGTGCAGGTGAAATTTTGACAGATAGAATGGAAGGTATTTCTCTGAAATTAACTGTAATAGAAGTTAATGTGCAAGAAGTACGTGATGTTATGTTTTATGGAGCGAAACTTGCAATTGAACCAACATATGAAAAAACATACGATCTTCGGGCGGCGAAAAAGCTGGATAACGAAGTGCTAGTAGGAATAAGAGAATTATAAATGTGCTAAATAAGAAATTCGTTTATTCACTTTTGTAATCGGTTATTGTGATTTAACGTTAATAATTATAATAAAAAGTAATATATTGAACAGAAATGAATAAAGAATAAATAAAAGGTTTAATGACTATGATTTTCGATTCTACCTCGTTTACACGGTACATATAATTATAACAATGGTTCGTCCATATTTTATGGATGAAACCCTTGTTCTACAAATTTAAAAGTGGAGTCAGGGGGTAACAGGTTGGATAAAATTTATGTGTTAGATACGAATGTACTTTTGCAGGATCCTTTATCTATTTTTTCATTTGAAACCAATGAAGTAGTGATTCCAGCAGTTGTATTAGAAGAGGTTGATTCGAAAAAACGTTATATGGATGAAGTAGGACGAAATGCTCGTTATGTATCTAAGTTAATAGATAAATTTCGTGAAATAGGAAAGCTGCATGAAAGTATCCCGCTAGAAAATGGCGGAACATTTCGTATTGAATTAAACCATCGTTCATTTGTGCAACTACAAGATATTTTTGTAGAAAAAACAAATGATAATCGAATTTTAGCTGTAGCAAAAAACCTATCTTTAGAAGAACAGGAAAAAGAGGACGGGAAGTCTGTTATTTTAGTAAGTAAAGATGTACTCGTAAGGGTAAAAGCTGATGCAATTGGTTTGAAGGCTGAAGATTATTTAAGTGATCGCGTAATTGAAGTAGAAAATATATATTCTGGCTTTTTAGAAGGATATATATCAAAAGAACAATTGGATTATTTTTATGAGAAAGGTGAATTGCCTCTATCTGAAATTGCGAATCACCCTTTTTACCCAAATCAATTTGTAGTAATGAAAGATGCATTAGGGGGCTCTAGTTCTGCGCTTGGCATTGTGGATCACTTAGGTAAGAAGGTAAAGAAACTTATTTTTCACAATGAACAAGTGTGGGGGATACGACCACGAAACGTGCAGCAAATTATGGGGTTAGAATTGTTGCTTCGTGAAGATATTCCGCTTGTAACGTTAACGGGGAAAGCCGGCACAGGAAAAACGTTACTTGCGTTAGCTTCGGGACTCATGCAAACGGAAGACTTAGGGTTATATAAAAAATTACTCGTTGCAAGGCCAATTGTTCCAGTCGGAAAAGATATCGGTTATTTACCAGGAGAAAAAGAAGAAAAGTTAAGACCATGGATGCAGCCAATTTTTGATAACCTAGAGTATTTATTTAATACAAAAAAGCCAGGAGAGTTAGATGCTATTTTAGCTGGAATGGGCTCGATTGAAGTAGAAGCCCTTACTTATATACGCGGGAGAAGTATTCCAGATCAGTTCATTATCATTGACGAAGCACAAAATTTAACAAAGCATGAAGTAAAAACGATACTAACTAGGGTAGGGGAAAAGAGTAAGATTGTATTGATGGGAGATCCTCAGCAAATTGATCACCCATATTTAGATGAATATAATAATGGCTTAACGTATGTTGTAGAGAAGTTTAAAGAACAGCGTATTAGTGGTCATGTGAAGTTTGTTAAAGGGGAGCGATCTAATTTAGCTCAACTAGCAGCAGATTTATTGTAAAAAGGAGTGAGCTTAAGCTCACTCCTTTTCTTTAAATAATTGTAAATTTACGGATGTTACGGATTGGATTTTGTTGATTAGATCCATCATTGAAATAGAGATGAACAGGCCCATCTTCTTTTAATGGTTTTCCTTCTTTTGAAAAGCCTAGTATAGCATTTTTGACAGTTTCTAATGGAAGTGTCATTGTATGATCTACCGTTTCAATTTCAACTTGCGTAGCGTCCTCTAAAATTTCAGCGTTAGCAAGGAATGGATGAAATGGTATACCAAATGTTCCAGTAATTAGCTGTTCTTTTTTATATTTCTTTACACTTTGTTGTATCGGCGGGAAGGCAGCACCATCACGAATTTCACGATCCCAATGCTCTGAAGTGTTTTTTAAATAAGTTTCTAGTTCAGACGTGTTTTCTCTAGTTTCATCAAAGTAAGTTGTCAAATCTACTTTTCGATCATCAAAGATCCAAACAGTTGGATCAATAGTGATTGGAAAACGTACTTTTCCGTTTATAAATAGAATTTCGCTCATTGTTGTTCCCCCATTTGTGTTATACTCCCACTTTTCAGTATAATAGCATTAGACACTATTGTCACAAAAAATGTTTCTATTGCAATTTATTAAAACTATCGCTAATATTAATAGATAGGATAGAGGAGAGTAGGACGGAAACGGAGGGAATCAATTTGGCGTCTGAGACAGTAGCAAATCATCAGGAAAAGGCACTAGCCCTTCTACAAGCGGATGCAGAGAAGATTTTAAGACTTATTAAGGTGCAAATGGACCATCTTACAATGCCGCAATGTCCATTATATGAAGAAGTGTTAGACACACAAATGTTTGGACTATCCCGCGAGGTCGATTTTGCAGTTCGCCTTGGTCTTATTGCAGAAGAACAAGGGAAAGCAATGTTAGGTGAGCTCGAACGTGAGTTATCTGCACTTCATGAAGCGTTTACAAACAAACAACAATAACGGGTTCAAATAAGGGGGCTCAAACTAAATTAGTTTGAGCTTTTTATTTGTATAATAAAGCAGGAAGAATCAATGTACATATGGAATACAACAATAATTAAATTGAAACAGAAAGAGGAAATGAAATGAAAAAAGTATGGAAATCAATGGATTATTCATTGTTACTTCCTCTTGTTATCTTATGTGTGCTGGGAGTTATAATGGTATATAGTTCGAGTTCCATTGTTGCGATTTCGAGGCATAACTGGCCAGCAAATTACTTTTTTAAAAAACAATTAATAACTTTAGCTATTGGAACGGTATTGTTAGCAATTGTGGCTTCATTACCTTATAAGTTTTGGAGGAAACGAATAATTTTATCGGCAATGGGGCTAGGAAGTATTGCTTTACTAGCAGCAGCCTTGATTTTTGGTAAGGAAATAAATGGTGCAAAAGGTTGGATATTAGGTATACAGCCGGCTGAATTTGTTAAATTATCAATTATTATTATATTAGCTCGCTTTTTTGCAAGAAGACAAGAGACAAATACACCTGTTTTTAAAGGATCGGGACTTACACTTGGTTTTGTTGGAATGGCAATGTTTTTAATTTTAAAGCAAAATGATTTAGGTACCGATTTGTTAATTGCAGGAACAGTCGGGATTATGTTTCTTTGTTCAGGGGTACGGATTAACTTATGGATTAAACGAATTGTTTTAACTTCTATAGTATGGATTCCGGCGCTATATTTTCTGGCTAATTATAAATTAAGTGGTTACCAAAAGGCACGTTTTTCAGTTTTCCTTGATCCATTCAATGATCCTCAGAATGATGGATTCCAATTGGTAAATTCTTTTATTGGAATTGCTTCAGGAGGGCTAAATGGTCGGGGATTAGGAAATAGTGTGCAAAAATATGGATATTTACCAGAACCGCAAACAGATTTTATTATGGCTATTATATCTGAAGAGTTAGGTTTTATTGGTGTAGCTATTATTTTAATTTGCTTGCTACTTATTATTATTCGTTCATTCAGGATTGCTCAAAAATGTAAAGATCCGTTTGGAAGTTTAATTGCAATCGGAATTGCAAGTTTAATGGGAGTGCAAACTTTTGTTAATGTTGGTGGTATGTCTGGATTAATACCGCTTACGGGAGTACCTTTACCGTTTATTAGTTATGGCGGGAGTTCCTTAATAGCTAATCTACTTGCGATGGGAATACTACTTAATATTGCTAGTCATGTAAAACGAGAAGAAAAACAACAGAATGGTGTAATAAAAGAAAGAGAACAAAATGGACCACATCTTGTAGTTGTAAAATAAAAAACACATCGTGCTTTAGAGCATGATGTGTTTTTTATTTTCAAGTAGTTTTAAATATGATGTATTATTTTCTATTTCAGTTAAAAGATATATCACATTTCGTTAAATGTGATATACAATTAAGTTGTTAGAAAAGGAAGAGGTATGCTATACTATTTTTGTGAAACAAATTGTACAGAAAACTTATCATTTGTTAAAAAATAAGGTATGATGGATAAAAATAAAGTGAAGCTTTCTAAGTATAATATAATGTGGAAAGTGAAGAACTTCACGCTTTTTAAGGTGTGTATATATTTTATCTCTAGAGTGGTAGGAAAGTAGAGGGGGAAAATCATGACAAAGCTGCAACGTATTCAAAAAGTATTGGTAGCTAACCGTGGAGAGATTGCAATTCGTGTGTTTCGAGCTTGTTCGGAACTTGGATTAAAAACAGTTGCAATCTATTCTAAAGAGGATAGTGGTTCTTATCATCGCTATAAAGCCGATGAGTCCTATTTAGTTGGGGAAGGAAAAAAACCAATTGATGCTTATCTAGATATTGAAGGCATTATTGAGATTGCAAAAAGTAATCATGTAGATGCAATCCACCCTGGATATGGTTTCTTGTCAGAAAATATTCAATTCGCGAAACGTTGTGAAGAAGAAGGGATTATCTTTATCGGTCCGAAAAGCAAGCATTTAGATATGTTTGGAGATAAAGTGAAAGCAAGAACACAAGCGCAGCTAGCACAAATTCCAGTTATACCTGGTAGTGACGGTCCAGTAAATTCATTAGAAGAAGTCGAAAAATTTGCTGAAAAGTATGATTACCCGATTATTATTAAAGCATCTCTTGGTGGTGGCGGTCGTGGTATGCGTATTGTGCGTACTAGTGAGGAATTAGGAGAATCATATAATCGAGCGAAATCAGAAGCGAAAGCAGCCTTTGGTAATGATGAAGTTTACGTCGAAAAATTCGTTGAAAAACCTAAACATATAGAAGTACAAATTTTAGCAGATGAAGAAGGCAATGTTGTCCATTTATACGAGCGTGACTGTTCTGTACAACGTCGTCATCAAAAAGTTGTAGAAATAGCACCGAGTGTATCACTTTCAGATGATCTGCGTCAGCGTATTTGTGATGCTGCTGTGAAGTTAACGAAAAATGTAAACTATTTAAATGCAGGAACAGTAGAATTCCTTGTAAAAGATGATGAGTTTTACTTTATTGAAGTAAATCCACGTGTTCAAGTAGAACATACGATTACAGAGATGATTACAGGAGTCGATATCGTTCAATCACAAATTTTAATAGCTGATGGACATGCATTACATAGTAAAATAGTAGGTGTTCCGAAGCAAGAGGAAGTAGTTGTGCATGGATTTGCAATCCAATCTCGTGTAACAACTGAAGACCCACTAAATAATTTTATGCCGGATACAGGAAAAATTATGGCGTATCGATCAGGCGGTGGTTTTGGTGTGCGTCTTGATACAGGAAATAGCTTCCAAGGTGCAGTTATTACACCATACTACGATTCTTTACTTGTAAAAGTTACAACTTGGGCACTTACTTTTGAGCAAGCTGCTGCAAAAATGGAACGTAACTTAAAAGAATTCCGTATTCGTGGTATTAAAACAAATATTCCATTCCTAGAGAATGTAGTAAAACATAAAAACTTCTTATCAGGAGAATATGATACTTCGTTTATTGATGTGTCACCTGAACTATTCTTGTTCCCGAAACGTAAAGACCGCGGAACGAAAATGTTAAATTATATTGGTTCAGTAACAGTAAATGGCTTCCCAGGAGTAGGGAAAAAAGAAAAGCCAATATTCCCAGATGCTCGTATTCCATGTTTAAAACATTCAGAGCCAATCCAAAATGGAACGAAACAAATTTTGGACGAGCGTGGAGCAGATGGATTAGTAAAATGGGTACAGGATCAAAACCGTGTACTTTTAACGGATACAACATTCCGTGATGCACATCAGTCATTACTTGCAACTCGTATTCGTACAAAAGATTTACATCAAATTGCAGAGCCAACAGCGAGAATGTTACCAAACCTATTCTCAGCTGAAATGTGGGGCGGTGCAACGTTTGATGTCGCGTATCGTTTCTTAAAAGAAGATCCATGGGAACGATTACTAGATCTTCGTGAAAAAATGCCGAACGTTTTATTCCAAATGTTACTACGTTCGTCAAACGCAGTTGGCTACAAAAACTATCCAGATAATTTAATTCAAAAATTTGTGGAGTGTTCTGCTCAAGCAGGCATTGATGTGTTCCGTATTTTTGATAGTTTAAACTGGGTAGAAGGTATGAGAGTTGCAATTGATGCTGTACGAGATACTGGTAAAATTGCAGAAGCAACAATGTGCTACACAGGAGATATTCATGATCCATTACGTAGTAAATATGATTTGAATTATTATAAAAACTTAGCAAAAGAGTTGGAAGCATCGGGAGCTCACATTTTAGGTATTAAAGATATGGCTGGCTTACTAAAACCAAACGCAGCATATGATTTAGTTTCAGCA
The DNA here is from genome assembly GCF_022662595.1 of Bacillus cereus group sp. BfR-BA-01524. NCBI lineage: Bacteria > Bacillati > Bacillota > Bacilli > Caryophanales > Bacillaceae > Bacillus > Bacillus cereus group sp. BfR-BA-01524. The sequence continues at coordinate 15,545 of NZ_JAKUDW010000054.1, forward strand.
TTAAAAGAGACGGTATCGATTCCGATTCACCTGCATACGCACGATACGAGTGGAAATGGTATATTAACGTATACGAAGGCAATTGAAGCAGGTGTTGATATTGTCGATGTAGCAGTGAGTTCTATGGCTGGTCAAACGTCACAACCGAGTGCGAACACATTATTCTATGCACTAGGTGGAAATGAAAGACAACCAGATGTTAATATCGATTCTTTAGAAAAGCTATCTTATTATTGGGAAGATGTACGCAAATACTATGCACCGTTTGAAAGTGGTATGAATGCACCTCACACAGAGGTATATATGCATGAAATGCCAGGTGGACAGTATAGTAATCTTCAGCAACAAGCGAAGGCGGTTGGTTTAGGAGATCGCTTTGATGAAGTGAAAGTAATGTACCGTCGTGTGAATGACATGTTTGGAGATATTGTAAAAGTAACACCGTCATCAAAAGTTGTTGGCGATATGGCATTATTTATGGTTCAAAACCATCTGACAGAACAAGATGTTTTAGAGCGTGGACATGCTTTGGACTTCCCTGGATCTGTTGTTGAAATGTTCGCTGGTGATTTAGGTCAACCGTACGGTGGTTTCCCGAAAGAATTGCAAAAGATTATTTTAAAAGGGAAAGAGCCGTTAACAGTAAGACCAGGTGAACTACTAGAGCCAGTAGATTTCGACGCGTTAAAAGAAGAATTATTCCATAAACTTGGACGCGAAGTAACAATTTTTGATGTAGTTGCATATGCATTATATCCAAAAGTATTTATGGACTATGAAAAAGTTGCTGAGCTTTATGGAAATGTATCTGTACTTGATACACCGACATTCTTCTATGGTATGAGACTAGGTGAAGAAATTGATGTGGAAATTGAACAAGGTAAGACATTGATGGTTAAACTTGTATCAATTGGAGAACCACAGCCGGATGGAAATCGTGTCCTTTACTTGGAATTTAATGGTCAACCACGTGAAATTATCGTGAAAGACGAGAGTGTGAAAGCAACAGTTGCACAACGTGTGAAAGGAAACCGTGAAAATCCAAATCACATTAGTGCAACAATGCCAGGAACGGTAATTAAAGTAGTTGTAAAAGAAGGCGATGAAGTGAAAAAAGGCGATTCTATGGCAATTACAGAAGCGATGAAAATGGAAACGACAGTTCAAGCGCCGTTCAATGGTAAAGTGAAGAAAGTATATGTTAACGATGGTGATGCAATTCAAACGGGTGATTTACTTATTGAATTAGATCACTAAAATAAAAAAAGAGCTGTGTAAATACAGCTCTTTTCTTTATTGCAAAAAATCCCTTGCCGAATTGGCAAGGGATTTTAGTTTTAAATTATTTTGTTTGTTTAGAAGTTGATTCGGCTTCTTTTGCATTCACTTTACTTCTTGTTCCTAACATAACTAAATAGCATAGTACGGCAAACAAGCAAGAAATGAATAGAGAATGTAACAATGCCATTGCTAAACTAGCGTTTGTAAATACAACTAAAATTCCTACTACAGCTTGAAGTGTAACAAGGATAAATGAAATGATCCATCCCCAATATACTACAGGTTGCTGTTTGTAATGACGAATAGCGAGAATCATCGCGTAAAGTATCCAAGCGAAAATTAACATTGCTGCAACTCTATGGCCCATTTGAACCCACTCATGTAGTTGAGTTGGCATAGGTCTGTTTTTGCTACATAAAGGAAAGTCTGGACAGGCTAAGCTAGCTCGTTCGTGACGTACTAAAGCACCTGTGTAGACGACGATATAACTGTAAATTGTTACACCATAAATATGAAATTTCATTTTTTTGTCCATAATAAGAGAACGTGCATCAAATTTTTGGTCAATTTCAAAGATAAGACACGTTAATAAAATGACAGAAGCAAATGAAATTAAGGAAATACCGAAATGGATAGCAAGTACAGCTGGCATTTGTCCCCAAACAACTGCTGCTGCTCCCATTAATGCTTGTGCAACTAAAAATACGAAGGATAAAATTGCTAACGTTTTTGTTTCACGCACATGTTTATAATATTTCCAGGACAAAATACAAAGGAGAGTGACAAGAATTCCAGCTGATCCTGATGTTAATCGGTGGCTAAGTTCAATAATAGTTTCCATTGATAAATTAGATGGAACAAATTCACCGTTACAAAGTGGCCATGATTTACCACAACCTTGACCAGAACCTGTTTTTGTAACTAAAGCGCCTCCTAATAAAACTATTAATAAATCAAGGCTTGTAATGACTGCTAACCATTTAATAAAGCGTTGCAATCTCTTTCACCATCTTTCTGCTATGAAGTTATTGCGAAATATTTTCATTCCATTATGTATAGAATAAAACGCGCTAGTTCCTATGATATATAAAAAATAATAAAATAGCAAAGAAATGGAGGGGGAAGACAAGGGAGAGAAAATAGGTGTGAAAACAGGGTTCGTAAGGAAAAATTTAGGTGAAAAATAGGCTATTTTGAAAAGAAATGGGGAGAATACGTGTTAAATAGGAGAAAATAGTTTATTATAGAATGTAACATCATGTTATGATAAGGACAAGTCAGAATGAAGTTTTTTATATTCGACACAAAAAGTTCATGTTTTCTTCACAAAATGTTCGGGAAATATGATTTAATATATTGGAGTATGGGCGTAGATTAGTAGTAGAATGGGTTAACAATGTTTCTACTGTAATAATATTGCTATATAGAAGCGAATTATTTCATTTGAAATAGGCGCAAAAAGAAAGATGAAAGTTTTAAGAGGGGGTTAGAGTGATGAACCATGCAACAAGTGAGCTGCATGATGAGTCCGCTGTTACAAGTGTACCGGAAACAACTCGGTTACAAGATTTATCAGCACTCGTTAAAATGGGGATTGTAAACTCAAATACACTTACTGTATTTACAGGATTTTGGTTGGCGTTACACTTTAATGGATTAAGTGTGATGGACAATCTGGATAAGCTATTTTTTACAATCGTTGGTTCTGGATTAATTATGGCGGGGGTATGTTGTTTAAATAACTACATCGATAGAGACATCGATCCGTTAATGGAAAGAACAAAGACTCGTCCAACGGTTACTGGAAAGTATAAACCAGGATTTGCACTTACATTTGGACTAGTTATATTACTTCTTGGATTTGTATTCTTATTATTAACAACACCAATGGCAGTTTTAATGGGATTTATTGGTGCTTTCACATATGTTGTCCTATATACTTTATGGACAAAGAGAAAGTATACACTAAATACTGTTGTAGGTAGTATATCTGGAGCAGTTCCACCTTTAATTGGATGGGCAGCAATCGATCCATCTTTAGGTCATCCAATTGCTTGGATGTTATTTTTAATTATGTTTATTTGGCAAATCCCACATTTCCTTGCATTAGCGATGAAACGTGTTGATGAATATCGAAATGCAGGAATTCCAATGCTTCCTGTAGTTCATGGATTTGAAATTACGAAACGCCAAATTATGATTTGGACAGTATGTTTATTACCACTACCATTTTATATGAGTGGACTAGGGATAACATTTATGGTAATTGCAACACTGCTTAACATCGGATGGATCGCTTTAGGATTTTATGGCTTCCGTAAGAAAGATGACATAAAATGGTCCGTGCAAATGTTTGTTTATTCCCTAAATTATTTAACAATCTTATTTGTATCAATGATTGTAGTTACATTCTTCTAAGACAACGACATAATTGGATTTCTTTACGTTGAGATTTACTTTACTTAACTATAAAGTACAATCTAATTCACAAGGAAAGTGGGGGTTGTTTGTATGAAGAAACAGTGGCGACTGCTTTCGTTCGTTTCACTGCTGGCTTTACTGTTAGGGGGATGCGGTAAAGCCTTTCAATCTACTTTAATTCCGCAAGGAGAAGTAGCAAAAATGCAATATGATTTACTTCTACTGGCGAGTGCAATCATGGTAGGAGTAGTACTAGTAGTTACTATTATTTTCTTGTATGTAATTGTGCGTTTCCGACAAAAGAAAGGTCAGGAAGATTATATTCCAGAGCAAGTTGAAGGAAATCACAAGCTAGAAATTATATGGACAGTTATTCCGATTATTCTTTTACTAATCTTAGCTGTTCCAACGGTTACATATACATTCAAACTTGCTGATGTAAGTGCGATGGAGAAAAAGAATATTGATAAAGATACTATCGTTGTTGATGTAACAGCGAATCTTTATTGGTGGGAATTTTCTTATAAATCAGAAAAGATAGTAACTTCGCAAGATTTAGTCATCCCCACAGGTAAGAAAGTGTATTTAAATTTGAAGGGTGCCGATATTAAACACTCATTTTGGGTTCCATCTTTAGCTGGGAAAATGGATACAAATACAGACAATGTGAACAAAATGTGGTTAAAGGCAGATAAATCGGGCACTTATAATGGTTTTTGTACAGAATTTTGCGGCCCATCACATTCTTTAATGCAATTTAAAGTGAAAGCTTTAGATGAAAGCGAGTACAAAAATTGGCTTGCTGATATGAAGAAGATTGATGGGAAGAAAGAAGTAGCTTCAACAAAGGCGCAAGAGGGCCAAGAAATATTTAATAAAAGCTGTATTGGTTGTCACGCAGTTGGATCTAATGATAGTAGACCACCTTCCGCTCGTATCGCACCAAACTTAGCAAACTTTGCGGATCGCGATATGGTTGCCGGTATTGCCGAAAACAATGAAGAAAACTTAAAAAAATGGCTGAAAGATCCTGAAAATATGAAGCCAGGAAACAAAATGACTGGCAAATATGGCAACTTAACGGATGATCAAATTGATGCATTAAATGCATACTTACAAACGTTAAAAGTTGAAAAGTAAAGAGGGATTATTCGCGAAGGGGAGGTTGAAAACGTGAGTTCTGTAGCAAAAAAACAGGGGATGGGTGCTGTCATATGGGATTATTTAACGACAGTAGACCATAAAAAGATTGCCATTCTCTATTTAATTGCAGGTGGATTGTTTTTTGTAATAGGCGGAATAGAAGCTCTATTTATTCGCCTTCAATTAGCGATTCCTAACAACGTTTTTCTTGTTGGGGATGCTTATAATCAAGTATTGACGATGCACGGTACAACAATGATTTTCCTCGCAGCTATGCCACTCGTGTTTGCATTTATGAACGCCGCTGTACCACTTCAAATTGGTGCACGTGATGTAGCGTTCCCGTTTTTGAATTCACTCGGATTTTGGTTATTTTTCTTTGGTGGAGTATTTTTAAATTTAAGTTGGTTTTTAGGTGGAGCACCTGATGCAGGATGGACATCTTATGCATCTTTAGCTTTAGCCTCTAAAGGTCATGGTGTTGATTTCTATGTACTCGGTTTGCAAATCTCAGGTATTGGTACATTAATTGGAGGTATTAACTTCCTTGTAACCATTATTAATATGCGTGCGCCAGGAATGACGTATATGCGTATGCCGATGTTTACATGGACGACATTTGTAACATCTTCGCTTATATTATTCGCTTTTCCACCGTTAACTGTAGGATTAGGACTTTTAATGTTAGATCGTTTATTTGGAACAAGTTTCTTTAATCCAGCATTGGGCGGGAATACAATTATATGGGAGCATTTATTCTGGATTTTCGGTCATCCAGAAGTATACATTCTTATACTCCCAGCTTTCGGAATATTCTCAGAAATCTTCGCGACATTTTCGAAAAAACGATTGTTTGGTTATTCATCGATGGTATTTGCGACTGTATTAATTGGATTTTTAGGATTTATGGTATGGGCGCATCATATGTTTACTGTTGGACTTGGTCCAGTTGCTAATGCTATTTTCTCAGTTGCAACAATGGCGATTGCGGTTCCGACTGGTATCAAAATATTCAACTGGCTCTTTACAATGTGGGGCGGAAATATTCGTTTTACAACACCGATGATGTGGGCAGTAGCTTTCATTCCATCATTCGTCATGGGTGGAGTTACAGGGGTTATGCTAGCATCTGCACCAGCTGATTATCAATTTCATGATAACTATTTCGTAGTAGCACATTTTCATTATGTAATCGTTGGCGGTGTTGTATTTGGTTTACTTGCAGGAGCTCATTATTATTGGCCACTGATGTTTAATAAAGTATTAAATGAAACATTAGGAAAGATAACGTTTTGGCTATTCTTTATCGGTTTCCATTTAACGTTCTTTATTCAGCATTTCCTTGGCTTGATTGGTATGCCACGCCGTTACTACACATATCTTGAAGGGCAAGGGTTGGAAATGGGGAATATGATTAGTTCTATCGGAGCGGTGTTTATGGCTCTTGGGACGATTGTTCTTCTATTCAATGTAATTAAAACGACAGTATCAAAAGAAAAGGCTGGTCGTGATCCGTGGGATGCACGTACATTAGAATGGACGATGCCAGCACCGACACCAGAATATAACTTTAAACAACTACCATTTGTTCGCGGATTAGATCCGTTTTGGATTGAAAAACGTGAAGGTAATAAAGAGATGACAGCAGCGGAACCAGTTGGTGATATTCATATGCCAAATCCTTCGTTTTCACCATTTGTCATTTCTTTCGGATTGTTTATAGCGGCATTTGGTGCAATGTATATGCAGGGCGGAAAAGATAAGTTCTGGTTATTAGTAGCAATTATTGGTTTAATCATTACATTTGGCACAATGTTCCTACGTTCAGTAATCGATGATCATGGATATCATATTCATAAGGAAGATTTAGAGGATAAGGGGGGCAAGGCATAATGCATGTAGATGAAAAATTAACGAATGAAACATTTCCAGCAGAGCCTGAAAAAGCAACCCTTGAGGGGAAAAATAAGTTTGTCGGCTTTTGGTTATTTCTTGGAGGCGAAACAGTGTTGTTCGCTTCCTTGTTTGGCACATATTTAGCGCTAAAGAATTCTACAAATGGTGGACCAACATCTCAAGAGATGTTCCAAATGCCGCTCGTTTTCATTATGACGATGCTTTTATTAACGAGTAGCTTAACGAGTGTATATGCGATGTACCATATGAAAAACTTTAACTTTAAGAAAATGCAACTTTGGTTACTAGTAACTGTATTGCTAGGTTTAGGGTTTTTAGGGTTTGAGATATATGAGTTTTATCATTATACACATGAATTTAAGCATACTATGAGAAGTAGTGCGTTTGGCTCTGCGTTTTATGCTCTTGTTGGTACACATGGACTCCACGTATTGTTTGGATTGTGTTGGATTTTAACATTAATCTTTAGAAATGCGAAGAGAGGTCTAAATTTATACAATGCACCGAAGTTTTATGTTGCATCGATTTATTGGCACTTTATTGACGTAGTTTGGGTGTTTATTTTCACTGTAGTATATTTAATGGGAATGGTGGGATAAACAATGGCGATAAAGCAAACGAATAATCCTAAAGTTGATCTTGTTTATCGGAAGAGAAAAAGTGCGGAGGAAATGAAGCATCAAGTTATTACGTTTGCATTAATGATTTTTTTAACATTAGTTGCATTTGTAGCAGTGGCGTATCCAAAAACTTTTAGTCCGACTTTCTCGGTGCCATTTATTTTACTATTAGCAGTAGTACAAGTGATTTTTCAATTGTATTATTTTATGCATATGAGTCATAAAGGACATGAAGCGGCAAGTTTCTTTCTTTACTCTGGTCTGCTAATAGGGTTAATTACAATTTTAGCTTTTATGACAATCGTGTGGGTTTGAAAAGTGAAAAATAAGGGAGCTTGTGTTGTCACAGCTCCCTCTTCATATTATGGAATAACCTTAAGAAGGTAGGTGTGACAATGAGTAACTTATGGATATTTGGTTTTCAGGCTTTATGGAGTCCAATTTTTTTATTATTTATGCTTTCGATTCTTATTGGGTACTTCTTAATTATTGGGCCTTATAGAATGAGATTTGAAAATGCGACGAAGGTAAGTAAGAAGCAAATTATTTATTTTACGACTGGTATTGTTCTTTTGTATTTTGTAAAGGGAGGGCCTATTGATTTAATTGGCCATATTATATTTAGTGCTCATATGTTTGAAATGGCAGTCATGTATATTGCAGTTCCACCGTTACTGTTGCTTGGTATACCAATTTGGTTATATCGTTACATTACTTCTTTTAAGTTCGTTCAAATTATATTAAAGGTATTTGCTAAACCACTTATTGCATTGTTTGTATTTAACGGCCTGTTTTCTTTTTATCATTTACCAGTTGTTTTTGATACGGTAAAACAAAGTCAAATTGCTCATCCTATTTGTCTCACTATATTGTTTTTTACAGCAATCATGATGTGGTGGCCGATGCTAAATCCGTTACCAGAATATCAAACGTTAAGTGATATAAAGAAACTTGGTTACATGTTTGCTAACGGTATATTATTAACGCCAGCTTGTGCGTTAATAATTTTTGCGACGGCTCCGTTATTCGCAACGTATACGGATCCAGCCGCTTGGATGAAAGCAATGGAACTATGTGTACCGGCGGGCACTTTATCAGATTTAAATATAACTGGACCAGAATTTTTACACTGGATGCCAGTAGTACAAGACCAACAAACTGGTGGTATCATAATGAAAATTGTCCAGGAAATAGTGTACGGTACAATTATAGGCTATGTATTCTTTAGATGGGCACGTAGAGAGCGTGAAAAGGATAAGGAGCAGTTGCAGCAATTACCACCTTATTTGCAGACTAAGTAGAAGAAGTGTATGGGAGATCTCATGCACTTTTTTCTTTTAAATTGTAATGAGTATAAAAGATTGAATTTTCTGACCTTTTTATGTTAACTTAGTGTAGGCATGTACTAAAAGTGGATATAAAATTTACTACTAGCTTTAAGACGTAATATTTCCATATGTAGTGCAAGTTTTTTAGAGATTTACAACTTTCTCCTGCTATTTGCGGGAGTCGGGCTGTCCGTAAAAGCCTGATTGGTGAAGGTTAATAATCAGTGAGGGATGGACACCCCGCTGATTAAAGTTTCACTTTATAGTGTTTTCTTTAATAAACATAGACTATTTTAAGGGGGAATTTAAATGGGTAGTAGTGGAAGTATGGTAAAGCCGATTAGTGGTTTTTTGACAGCGTTAATTCAATATCCAGTACCAGTAGTAGAGTCACGTGCAGACATTGATAAACAAATTCAACAAATCATAAAAACAATTCATTCGACTAAATCAGGTTACCCTGGATTAGAATTGATAGTATTTCCTGAATATAGCACACAAGGGCTCAATACAAAAAAATGGACTACAGAAGAATTTTTATGTACAGTGCCTGGGCCAGAAACCGACTTATTTGCTGAGGCATGCAAAGAATCTAAAGTATATGGTGTTTTTTCAATAATGGAAAAAAATCCTGATGGTGGAGAACCGTATAATACAGCAGTTATTATTGATCCACAAGGTGAAATGATTTTGAAGTATCGTAAGCTAAATCCTTGGGTGCCAGTCGAGCCTTGGAAAGCTGGAGATTTAGGCTTACCTGTTTGTGATGGACCTGGAGGAAGTAAATTAGCTGTTTGTATTTGTCATGATGGCATGTTCCCTGAAGTAGCTCGTGAAGCGGCCTATAAAGGAGCAAATGTCTTGATCCGTATTTCTGGATATAGCACACAAGTTAGTGAACAATGGATGCTAACCAATCGTTCAAATGCATGGCAAAATTTAATGTATACATTGTCGGTAAACTTAGCGGGTTATGATGGGGTATTTTATTACTTTGGTGAAGGACAAGTATGTAATTTTGATGGGACTACTTTAGTACAGGGGCATCGAAATCCTTGGGAGATTGTGACTGCTGAAGTATATCCGGAACTAGCAGATCAGGCTAGATTAGGATGGGGATTAGAAAATAATATATATAATCTAGGGTCAAGGGGATATGTAGCAACTCCTGGTGGGGTGAAAGAAAATCCATATACGTTTGTAAAAGATTTAGCTGAAGGTAAATATAAGGTTCCTTGGGAGGATGAGATTAAAGTAAAAGATGGATCTATTTATGGATATCCAGTAAAAAAAACGATTCATTCTTAGGGAAGAGAAATAAAACAAGCGCATCATATTGATGCGCTTGTTTTTGTTAATCAATAATTTGAAATTCTTTTAACTCTTTTTCGACATTTTGTAGGAGTTGTTCGCTTTTTTGAAGTACGTTCGTTGGGAAAGTCTCATCATCACCATATTCAACGCCATGAGGATAATAATGTTTTCCTAATAAGGGAGGGAGTAGTTTTACTTCAGCGTGTCTGCTGCCGATATCACCTTCAACAGCAACTCCTTGCACTCGTAAATAATAAACATCTTTTAATATTTCAAATTTATAATCGTATGTAACCCGTTCATAATCCCACTGTCCAGCAAGTACGAAGTGGTTGTTTTCCATGATTTCAGTTAAAAGAGTTAATTCAACGACGGATCCATTAAATTTCGTATTTGTAAATTGCATATAATACCTCCTTTTTTAATGTTACACCATTATTTTTATAATAGTATGAATAATAAGAAAGTGCAATTCATATTGAGAGAAAAGGGATAATCCAGACTTTTTTCACAAAAATATGATATAGTGAAAAGAGTACGGTACACACAAAAAGAAAGAAAATGATTTGTGTATATCTCAATTTTATGTTTTGTTCAGGAGGTATATCGTTTGAAGAAATTATTGCGTATCGTAATGATTACAATTTTAATTTTAGCTGTTGATTTATACGGGAAATTACTCGTTTCACAATATATATTAACGCCATCTCAATCAAAGCAAGAAAATAAAATTGTGAAAAAGAAAAAGCAAATTAAGGAAGACTCCTCAGACACTGTTTTAAATATGATTGGTGAAGACTCTGAAAATTTATTAGCGAAGTGGGGAGAACCCTCTCGAATTGAGCCATCTGCATACGGATATGAATGGTGGGTATACAATCAGGATTTAACTCAGTATGTTCAATTTGGAGTTTCTGAACGTAAAGTTGTAACGGCGTATGCTGCTGGTGAACAAGTTAAGGTTCCGCCTTATTATATAAATGAAAAATATGAAGAAGTATATAAAAAAAGTCCGCTTTCGCATGAAATTTCATTAAAAAGAGGGAAAAATAGTTATCAATTTGAACTATCTGATACTGAAGTCATGGAACAACCGTTAATACCTGTAGAAGATGGATGGGCGCAATTGTATTTTGATCAATTTACACATGAGCTTGTTGGTGTTCGTTATATGGATGATGAAACTTTATTACATCAAAGACCGTATCAGCTCGTTTATTCAGGTGAATTAATAGCGGAACAACCATTGACTCCAGAAAAGATAAAACAAGTAGAAAATGGGAATATGCAACAAATTTTTGATTTAACAAATATCATTCGAAGTCGTCATAAATTACCATTATTAACATGGGATCAGGAAACAGCAGATGTTGCTGTTGGTCACAGTAAAGATATGAAAGACAATAATTATTTTTCTCATGACTCACCTACATTAGGTACGCTAGGAGATCGTTTACAGCGCGGGAAAGTAGGATTTCAACTTGCTGGTGAGAACATAGCGGCGCAACATAGTGATGGAATTGCGGCAGTGCAAGGCTGGCTAAATAGTGAGGGGCATAGAAAGAATTTATTAAATGAACAATTTACAGGATTAGGTGTTGGTGTATACGATAAATTTTATACACAAAATTTTATTCGAAAATAAAGCGAAACTGTAAGCGGTGGGGTGTTACATCACCTAATTAGTTACTTCGTATTCACTGAATTGTAGGTGGGAATCTGACCGTATGCAAATAGCAGAAAAAAAGGTGCATGAATCGTCTAAAAATAGGCGAACCATGCGCCTTTTTTTTCTTACTATATAGTAGATATACATGGAGAGGTGAGGATTATGCCAACAACAAAAGGACCGTTACATCCATCGGTTCAACAGTTTAAAGAATTTGTAAACCATCACCCTAAAATGGTTCATGAGGTTAGAAGTGGTCACAAAACTTGGCAACAATTTTATGAAGAATGGTACTTACTTGGTGAAGAAGATCCAATATGGGCAACTTATAGACCGGATGGAGCGCCTACGTTTTCTTCGGTAAAAGAAAATAAAAAAGAAAAAGATAATCGAACTGAAGAGGAAAAAACTGCTGATGTGATGGGGCAAATGCTTTCTTTTTTTAAAAAGTTGGACGTGGAACAAATGCAGAACCATTTAGCCAATGTGACGAGTGCTATTGGGAGCGTGCAACAAGTTATTCAGCAATTTCAAGGTAACCGTACGCAGCAAGAACAAAGTACTTCAGAAAATAACCCGTTTTTCTTTCAAAAGGATTAGGGGGAAAGATGATGAGAGCAGAAATTATGGAGTTTATAAAGGCTGATGAGGATTTATCTCGCTATATTAGAGAGCAACCGTACTGGTATAGAAAATTAACGCGAAATCCTGAAGAAAAAGAGGCTTTTGAGTTAGCGGCGATGCAACATTTCAAAAAAACAATACCAGATAAAGTGGAAAAATTTCAAAATCAATTGGCCGTTGCTTCGATCATGATTGATATGTTTCAGTATATGAAGCAACAAAATGCAACCTAATTGGAAGTGAAAAATATGTCCGTCATGCAGAACTTTTGTTACAATAGAGGTTGATTATTTAAAAAGGAGTTGCAGCATGACGGAAATTTGTTTAGTACGACATGGACAAACTGATTGGAATTTTCAAGAAATTATTCAGGGGCGAGAAGATATTCCGCTTAATGAAGTTGGTAAGAAGCAAGCGAGTCAAAGTGCAGCTGCTTTACAAGAAGAAACGTGGGATATTATTATTAGTAGCCCGTTAATTAGAGCGCAAGAAACGGCTAATGAAATCGCAAAGGCAGCTGGATTACAATCGATTTTATTAGATGAGCGATTTGTTGAACGAAATTTTGGAGAAGCTTCAGGGAAGCCAGTTGCGGCTGTTAGAGAGTTGATTGCCGAGGGTAAAGTAGAAGGTATGGAGCAAGATGAAGAGATTGTAGCTCGTTGTTTTGCTGCTTTAGAAGATGTTGCAACAACTCATTTTGGCAAACGTATTATTATTGTTGCTCACTCACACGCGATAAAAGCGATTTTACATGCCATTGAACCAGATGAAATTACATTTAAGACACCATTAAAAAATGCGTGTATTAGTTATGTGAAACAAAATAGTGGGAAATGGGATGTTCTTAAATATAATATAGCGGAACATATTAATGTATAAGTGTGTACGGATATAGTGTGAAAATAGTTTCATTATATCTTTCTTTTGAGTAAGTCACTTCAATTAGTAGTTCTAATCTAAATGTGGTATGATGGATACTCGGAGGTGTCTCTCATGATTGTAGCGACGCTGGAAAGCGTATTAATATTAGATAAGGCAGAGCAGCTTGCAAAAGCGATTATCTGTTCAGATATAGCAGAAGATTATCGTAAGTATTATAGAGAATTACATGAAGATATGGAACTTCAGACGTTAATTCAGCAATTTACAGCGATGAAAGAACGGTATGAGGAAGTACAGCGTTTTGGAAAATACCATCCTGACTATACTACCGTGTCGATGAAAATGAGAGAATTAAAGCGTTCTGTGGACTTACATGATAAGGTTGCAGCTTTTAAAAGAGCAGAAACTGCTTTGCAGAAGTTATTAGACGAAGTTAGTGTAGCAATCGGTTCGGAAGTGTCTTCTTCCATTAAGGTGCCAACAGGAAATCCATTCTTTGATGCTGGTGGCTGTGGTGGAGGTTGTGGTACTGGCGGAGGTTGTGGTTGTAAAAAAACGGGGTGATGTACCCCGTTTTTTAGAAGTTGGAAGAAAACGTATACAGAGTTTGTCCTGTAATGTTATAAATTTCTGATTGGTTTTCATAGAATATAAAATATATGTTTTTAAAAGGAGAAGATGGAGAAGATTATGTTCGGGCAACGACAAAGTATGATTGTTTATTTACATTCATTGAAACATGCCAAGATTTTAAGGAAATATGGTAACATACATTACATATCAAAACGTTTAAAATATGCTGTAGTATATTGTGACATGGAACAAATTGAGCATATGATGCATAAGTTGAACAAACTTCCTTTTGTGAAAAAGATAGAACAGTCGTATCGCCCGTATTTAAAAACGGAATTTGAAAATTCCCGTCCTGATCGAGCAAAAGAATACGATTATAGCTAATAGAAAAAATCCCCTGCTAAATTTAGTGGGGGATTTTTCATTTGAAATAAAGTGTTATTTCATCGGAGGAATGAAATTGTTCATTCGTAAAATACCAATTAAATGATTAAAAAATAGTTCTTTTTCTGGGAAAGTTGTAGATGGCTTTACAGTAAAGGTAGCCACTTTTTTCCCGAGTTGCGCTGCCGTTTCTTCAAATAAAACGACACGTTTACTTTTTTTATTTTCAAATACAGGAATGCCTTCACGACATATGTATAGTGGTTGGAAATCACCAGTAGTAGTTGGTTTTAATATTACAACAAGCGAACACACTTTTTTATCGTTTTTTATCGTTTCAAATTGTAACATATGTGCTATACGTTCTTGATTTGTTTTGGCAATTTCAAGTAATTCATATAAATCAGAGTAGCCTTCTCCGAGTTCTATAAAGCGTTGAATCATATTTTTTCCTCCTCTTTCTTTTACTGTACCATTTCACTTTTTAAATGAAAAGCACACAAAGAAAAAAAACCCTGCATAGCAGGGCCCTTCTTATACTAGCATGTACTAGTAAGAAGGCAAAGGGAGAGGAGAAACCGGAGGAAGAACTTATGGGGAAACGTAAGTCTTCTCCGCGGTTGGCAACAACATCGAAGGTGATGTTGTTATAATTATTTATGTCCAATCTAAATGAAGATATACATAATGAAATTAAATTTTATGTAGGGCTTCTTATTTTTCTTTTTTTTATTTTATGATAGGATAAAAAAGATAAAGTGGAACTAATATACATATTGGATTCATATTAGTGAATGATGAGATGAATACATAAAAATAATGAGTGGTTATTTGATGCCGAGTTTTCCTATAGTTAAGTGAATGTGGTTTGTTAACGGTTACCGAAGTGGGAATGGCTTTCTATAATCGCTCGATAGATTGAAATAAAGGTAGTGACAACAGATGAGAGTAGTTTCAGGAAAATGTAAAGGACACCCACTTAAAGCGGTTCCTGGTAATACAACACGTCCAACGACAGATAAAGTAAAAGAATCTATTTTTAATATGATAGGTCCTTATTTTGATGGTGGTATCGCCCTTGATTTATTTGGGGGTAGTGGTGGTCTGGGAATTGAGGCTTTGAGCAGAGGGATCGATAAAGCAATTTTTGTTGATCGGGATAGTAAAGCGATAAAAGTAATTCATCAAAATTTAGAAAGTTGTAGAATACAGGAGCAAGCTGAAGTATATCGAAATGATGCGGAACGTGCAGTAAAGGCGCTTATAAAACGTGAAATGTCATTCGATCTTATATTAATAGATCCACCATATAAAGAGCAAAAAATTGTATCTTTAATTAGTGTAATGGATCAACATGGATTGCTACATAGTGATGGATTAATTATGGCAGAGCATGGTAATGATGTGGTTTTACCTGATTCAATAGGAAGGCTTGTAAAAGTACGAGCTGAGAATTATGGGATTACTGCAATATCGATTTATAAGTATGAAGGTGAGGGGACAGAATGACAAGTATAGCTATTTCTTCAGGAAGTTTTGATCCAATTACCCTAGGGCATCTGGATATTATTAAAAGGGGAGCAAAAGTATTTGATGAGGTGTACGTAGTCGTTTTAAACAATTCATCAAAAAAACCATTCTTTTCAGTTGAAGAGAGATTAGAACTAATTCGAGAAGCGACAAAGGATATCCCAAATGTAAAAGTAGATTCGCATAGTGGGCTATTAGTAGAGTATGCAAAAATGCGTAATGCAAATGCAATATTACGTGGTTTGCGAGCAGTTTCTGATTTTGAATATGAGATGCAAATTACTTCTATGAATCGAAAATTAGATGAAAATATTGAAACATTTTTTATTATGACAAACAATCAGTATTCATTTTTAAGCTCGAGTATTGTGAAAGAAGTTGCGAGGTATGGAGGAAGTGTAGTAGATCTTGTGCCTCCTATTGTAGAGCGTGCTTTAAAAGAAAAGTTTCAAACCCCGTTAAAGTGAACGGGGTTTTTCTTTATACGTGCGAAAAAATAATAAAATAACATATAAATATAGACAAAATAATGTAAAAATTGGTCCGTAATGTATAAAAGATGTCCAAATTTCATGTAGTATAGAAGGATGCTTGGATAAAAATACAGGAATATCTTTTTGCATAGGTGAGAAAGAACTCACTTTCTCATAAAATGGTGTCCAAAATATAAATGTAAAAATAGGGGCAAGAATACTTTGAATAATTCGTGCGAAAAAATAGGGTTTAAATCGGATGTCTGTTTCAGCTAATATGCTAGCAACCTGTGCCTGAATAGAAAGACCGCTAAATGCTAAAATGAAGCTTGTTACCATAGCTTGTTGTAAGAGGGGTGTTTCATTTATTTGACTAATCATTTGGCTTCCGAGTGTCATTTCGAAAATACCTGATAATATAGGCATACTAAAATCTGTACTTAGTTGGAAGAATGATAAAATATGTTGCATAATAAAAGAAAGAGTTGCTGTAATGTGGAATACAGTAATCATTTTATTTAACACAGAGAATAAAATAATAAATCCGCCAATCATAAGTAATGTTTGAATAGAAGAAACAATAGCATCCCCAAGTAATTTTCCGATTGGTCTTTTTTCTTGTAAGCGTGTCTCGTGAAGAATTAAAAAAGGGTTTTGAAAGGGTCGTTTTTTTGTAGTGTGTTTATTATTTTTGTAAGCGGTATTATGGCCGTAAAAACGCATAATTAATCCGACAGCAAAGTTACTTAAATAATGGGCAGCCGCTAATATAATCCCTAATTTCGGATTATTAAAAAAACCGATAGACACAGCACCGAAAATAAAAAGTGGATTAGAAGAATTTGTGAAAGAAACGAGGCGTTCCGCTTCAATCTGAGTTAAAAGATTGCTTTTTCGTAGCCTAGCGCTTAATTTGGCGCCTGCAGGGAAACCTGAAGCCATTCCCATCGCCCAAACGAATCCACCTATCCCTGGAACGCGAAAAAGTGGGCGCATGAGTGGTTCTAATATAACGCCAATAAATTTTACAACACCGATACTAATTAGAAGTTCTGCAATGATGAAAAACGGTAGTAGTGAAGGGAATACAACTTCCCACCATATATTTAACCCGCGAATAGAAGCTTGCAAAGCGGCTTGGGGGTGGAGTACAAGAGAAAAGGTTAAAAATAGCGTTGATATGGTAAGGAAAGCGGTTTTCCATTTTTCATACATGTAAGTAAATCCCCCTTTGTCCCAAAAAACGTTCATTTCAGTATACGTGGATACGTAGTGAATTTAGACCATAAGTATGAAAAAGGAATGAAAAAAATTAAAGGGTGAGAAAAATGAAAGAACCAAAGATTGGTTTAGCACTTGGGTCTGGGGGAGCGAAAGGGTTTGCTCATATCGGTGTAATAAAGGTTTTAAGGGAAGCGGGTATCCCCATTCATATGATTGCAGGAAGTAGTATGGGGGCGCTAATAGGTACGTTTTATGCGGCAAGTAGTAACGTTGAAAGATTGTATAAATTGGCATCTGTTTTTAAGCGGAAGTATTATTTAGATTTCACCGTACCAAAAATGGGATTTATTGCTGGAAAACGTGTCAAAGATATGATTAAAATGTTTACATATAATAAAAATCTAGAAGAGTTAGATATCCCGACGGCTGTTGTGGCTACTGACATATTGAAGGGGGAAAAAGTGGTCTTTACAAGTGGGCCAGTTGCAGATGCGGTGAGGGCTAGCATATCTGTTCCTGGAGTGTTTGTACCAGAAAAAATAGATGGACGATTATTAGTGGATGGTGGAGTTATTGATCGCATCCCAGTATCGGTTGTGAAAGAATTAGGGGCCGATATTGTTATCGCTGTTGATGTGTCTCCAATTAAGGTGAATGGCGATGTTACGTCCATTTATGACGTAATCATGCAAAGTATTGAAATTATGCAGCATGAGCTTGTAATGAATCGGCAAATTGCATCGGATTTAATGATGCGACCAGCTGTAGAGCAATTTAGTTCACGTGCTTTTACAAACATTGAAGACATTATTCGAGTTGGAGAAGTAGAAGCGGAAAAACATATTTCAAATATTTATTTATTAATTGAGCAGTGGAAGGAGAAACATAATGTTTAAGCGTTTTCGGTTTATATATGCAATCTTAATAGGGGTTATATTGGCGATGTTACTTGTTTATGTGCGTTTGCCGTATTATGTAACAAAACCAGGAATGGCTGCCAAATTAGAGCCTTACGTTCAAGTTGAGGGTGGAACGAAAGAATCTGGTGATTTTATGCTTGTTACGGTTTCAATGGGACCAGCAAATGTGGTGAATTTAATAGCGGCACAGTTTAATAAATATACACATATTTCAAAAGCGGAAGAAATATTGCAAAAAGGTGAGAGTGATGAAGAATATCAATTTCGCCAAAATTATGCGATGAAAGATTCACAAAATGCAGCAATTTATAATGCATATAAACGTGCAAATCGCTCCGTTTCTTTTGAAAATAAAGGTGTATTAGTTGCTGGTGTGGCAAAGGGAATGCCGTCAGAAGGAAAGCTTAAGCTTGGTGATGTTATTATAGCTGTTGACGGAAAAACATTTGAAAAAACGGAGCAATTTATTGAATATATGACTGGGAAAAAAGAAAGTGATGCTGTAAATATTGAGTACATGAGAAATGGAAAACAATTGAAAGAAAATTTAAATGTAAAGACGATTCCTAATGGAAATGGACGTGTGGGTATAGGTGTTTCTATCGTTACGGAGAGAGAATTAGTAGTCGATCCGAAAGTGAAAATTAATTCTCATGAAATTGGTGGACCATCCGCAGGTTTAATGTTCACATTAGAAATATATAATCAACTTGTGGAAGAAGACTTAACAAAAGGACATGAAATAGCTGGAACAGGTACGATAAATGAAAAAGGAGAAGTTGGTCCGATTGGTGGTATAAATCAAAAAGTGGTGGCTGCTAGCGATGCCGGGGCTGAAGTGTTCTTTGCGCCAAATGAAAAAGGTGCGGAGAAATCGAACTATAAAGATGCGCTTGAGACTGCAAAGGATATTAAAACAAAAATGAAAATTGTACCAGTGGATACACTGGATGATGCATTAACATATTTAGAAAAGATGGATAAAGAAAAAACCTCTCTGAATGAAGTGAACCCTGAAAACGGGACACCTATCAAAACACCTAAACCACTTGTTCCCTAAATTCTTTAGGGGATAGGTGGTTTAATTTTTCTTGAATTCGCACACAATTGTAG
>NZ_JAKUDW010000055.1:0-34955 GCF_022662595.1 Bacillus cereus group sp. BfR-BA-01524
CAAAAACCAGCTACACAACAACCTGCTGCAAAAGAAACTGAAACAAGTGCACCATCATCTTCTCGTGAGTTACGTGTTGTAGCAACAGCTTACACAGCAGATCCACTTGAAAATGGTTATAAAGCAGGCGACCAAGTAAAATCAGCTATGGGTCACAACTTAACAGCTAATCCAAACATGAAACTAATTGCAGTTGATCCAAGTGTCATTCCATTAGGTTCAAAAGTATGGGTTGAAGGTTACGGAGTAGCAATCGCTGGTGATACTGGTGGAGCTATTAAAGGAAATAAAATTGACGTTTTAATGCCAGATAAAGGCACATCTAGTAACTGGGGACGTAAAACAGTTACAGTTAAAGTATTAAACTAGTTAGTAAAAAAGAGTCCGTCTCATCGTTGAGGCTGGCTCTTTTTTATGATTCTTACATTCTTTCTTTCTCTTGAAAGTAAGTAATATTATCTCGAAGCCACTTCCTCTCCGACATAAACAAGTTTCCACGTTTTTTGTACACTTTATCAAATGTCTTTAAAACTTCTTCCTGATCAACAAACTTATGTAAGAAACGAAGAGCAATGATAATCTCTGATTCATCCGTAGGCTCTACTTCATTTTTACGTCTTCTAGCGACAATTTTATTCACACGTTCGCAAATTGGTCTCATTTCCATTTCGTCGCCATACATATAAATAGCTCGAACAGCTTCATATTTCTATCATGCAAAGCTTCAATATAAACTATTTGTAAGTCTGTTCTTCCGATTTCTGCTAAAGTCTCAATAGCTGCTGAACGAATATAAGCACTATCGCAGTGTAAAAGTTTCGTTAAAGATAGAATCGATCGCTTTGTTCCAATCTCATGTAAAGTGGCACATATATTTACAATATCATCTCGATTCTCTTCCACTGTAAGTAACTTCAATAAAGCATCTTCTGCTTCCATAAAGCGATGACAGCGGAATAACGAACTCCACTATTTTTATGATATATGTAAGGAATAATTTTATGTGCATTGCTCGCTTCAGATAATTTACTTAAATCTATAAGCATACTATCCAACACTATCCTGCTTTCTTCACTTTCTAACCTATTTATCAAATAATCTGCTATATACATCTCTCTAGTATTTATTGCAAGTTGTGTAATTAAAAAATAAAGTTTTGTTTTTATATATACTTTTCGTGCTTCCATTACTTTCTCCTGGAAACAAGAAAAAAGCGATAAATCATTTAACTGCCTCGCTTCTTCATACGCACATTGCCAAACTCCTGCTTCTTCATCAGCCATCCGCCTTAATAAATCATCTATATACTCTTCCATCTCCTTCTCTCCCGTCCAAATTAAGTCTATCTCTTTGCATTCTATATACGATAGACTATACTATATCAACAGAAAAAAGAGGATGCCACAGCATCCTCTCCTTCTCTTCCCTATTCCACACAAGTAAACTGTGTCCAAGCCCCTACGTAATCTAGTAAGAATAACTCCTCTTCCGCAATTGTACCGACAATATTTTTCCGTTCATCTATCGGCATTTCTTTTAGAATGATTTGCAATTCACCTTTATACTTACCAAATGAATTGTTACCAATTACAACTTGCCCTCTTTCCTGTAGTACGCTTTCGCGCATAGGGAAATCATAGTCTTTATATTTTTTACGTACTTCTGTAGAACGTACCATATACTCTGTTATGTCGCCGCGTCTTACATGTAACTCTTGCAGCGAGGCTCTCTTCTCTACTTCAGTCGCTTCGTCTACAAATTGTACTTTCAGCTGTAACATGTATCGATTTAAGTTTCCTAGTTTCTCTAACTCTTCCTCACTCGCATAAGCATTTCCGATAATGACATCATCAATTAGCCCTGTCGCCCATAAATGCTTCGCTTGCACTTCAATTGGTAAATTACGATGCTCTTCTAACGTACATAATCCGTCGTTAATATCCCATGGACCGATGTTTGCGGCATGTGATGTAATAAATGCTGCACTGCGAATACCATGCTTTTTAAAGCGTTCACTACAGCGAATGAAATAATCGTACGGAAGACCAGTGAATTTTTGCGGATAAAAATTATGACAACCAATTAAAGCTGATTTATTCGCTTGATGCGAAAGAATATTTTCTAAGTACGCAATATCGTTACTTACATTTAACTCAATTTTTAAACCGTACGGATTATTCGTCATTTTCGCTTCCGTTAATCCGTCAAAACCTATATCTAAACGAATACCGTCTGCGCCTAACTCTGCGAAAAATGATAGATCGCTATAACTAATATCAAGCTGATCAAACACAGCTGGAGCTACATCTAGAATAACTTCCATATTGTTATCTTTTGCGTGATTAATAATCTCTTTAAATTCAGCCACAATTTCTTCTTTCGGACGATTCACAGATAACAAACAAGTAAATATTCTTGAAAAACCGTGTCGTGCCGCTGCGGAAATATAAGCCATATCTTTTTCTTTCGTTGAATGTTCTGGATAAAGTGAAATTCCTAATTTACGCTCCATGCTTTTGCATCTCCTTCACACGTTGTATTAATGCCATGCTCGTAAATCTATATTTTGCAGATAAACATGTTGCACATAAAATTGTCGGTACAATAATTACGTACGGTGAGTGTAGACCTAACATTACATATGCACCCATTGAACAACCGATAAATAAAACTGATACTAGTAGTAACACTAATAAAGATTTACTTTGTACCCATTTCGAATAATGGGCAATACACTGTCCGACCACGAATGTAATTAAGATGATAATTGCTCCGAGCATTCTGTTTTCTCCTCTCCTGCTAATTGTTGTTTCTCATACATCTTGAAGAATGGATAGTAAATAACGAATGAGATAACAAAGTTAACAAGTACAAGTACACCAGCCATAATTGTCCAGTCCGTACTAATCACCGCTGCAATTGGTGCTAACATCGTAAATGGCAGTTTCGCCATCATGAGTGGAATCATACCTGAAACAACTGCGAAATATGATACTGTCGTTGTCACTAACGGTGTAATAACGAACGGAATAATTAAGATTGGGTTCATTACAATCGGAGCCCCGAAAATAATTGGCTCGTTAATATTGAATAAACCTGGTACGAATGATAATCTACCTAACTCTTTTAGGAACTTAGATTTAGAGAACATAAACATAATTACTAAAGCTAACGTTGAGCCTGATCCGCCAATCCATACGAACCATTGAATGAATTGCTCTGTAAATAAGTTTGGTAATTGATGTGCATTTCCTGTAGCCGTGAACACTTCCATATTTTCAAGAATTGCTGAATCCCACATCGGACGAATGATTGGTCCTAAAATCGCTGGTCCATGTATACCAAATGACCAGAAGAACACGATTAAGAATACTGTTAATAAACCACCGAATAAGTTATTTCCTACTAGTACTGATTTTAATGGTGCGATTAAGTATGTAATTGTTGTATTTACATCAAATTTCAAACCGTAGCGAATGCCCCAGAATAAAAGAATAACTACTAATGTTGGAATTAATGCTGCAAACGAATTTGAAACTGCTGGTGGTACACTGTCTGGTAATTTAATTGAGATATTATGCTTAATCATAAAGTGATAAATTTCTACTGCAATTAATGCTGTAACAATTGCACCAAATAAAGACGTTGCACTTAATGTTCCTACTGAAATATATCGACCTGCATCAATAACACCTGGTACAGCTTTCGTAATTTGAATTGGTTCAACTGATGCTAGTAAAAAGGCGAGTACAGATAGTAGCCCTGCACTTAATTGATTGAGCTGATAAAAGTTCGCGAGCGAAGCCCCTACACCAAACGCTGCGTATAATGCCATTAGTCCTACTGTAAATCGGAATGGAATATCTAAAATATGGCGGAACGGTGCAATCCATTCCATATATGCATCAATTGGTAAATTTAAAAAGATTACGAAAAATGATCCGACGATCGTTAACGGTAATGTAGAAATAACCCCGTTTCGAATTGCCAATAAATGTCGTTGTCCTGCAATCTTTTGCGTTGTTGGCATAATCTTTTGTTCCATAAAACTCATAAACCCATTCATCAATAGCCCTCCTCTTTCTCTCTACTATAAAAGAATGAAATAAACTTTATAACATTATAATGTTTATATTTAAAAAGATATAATTATGCTAAAACTAATTGTTCTGCTTGCCTAAGCACTTTCAAACCATCACACATGCCATAATCTCGTTGGTCTATAATTGCAACTGGTATGTTGTATGAATTTGCAAGAACCTCTACAGCTGGAAATAAATATTTCACTTGTGGACCGATTAAAACGACATCGGCTTCTTTTATTTCAAGTTTCACAAGTTCTGAATCAACCGCCTTAATTTTATAATTCTTCCCCTGTTTCTTTGCCTCTTCTTGCATTTTTCTTACGACCATACTCGTTGACATACCTGCTGCACAACATAATAAAATATACATCTTATACTGTCACTTTCTCTTCCACTCGTTTATGAAGAGTAATAAATTCTTCAGCTAGTTCTTTCACTGTAATTGCATTCATTAAATGGTCTTGTGCGTGCACTAACAGTAAACTGATTTCTGCATGATTTCCTCTTGCTTCTTCTTGAATTAGATCCGTTTGAATACGATGAGCTGCTGAAATTTCCTCACTAGCAAGTTTCATCTTTTCACCCGCATTCTCGAAATCTCCTTGTCTTGCAAAAGCGATTGCTTCAAGCGCCGCACTTCTCGCATTGCCACCATGTAAAATTAATGCAAATGGAGTTTGCATATCAGCCATTTTAAATTCCCCCAAGCTATATGTTTTCTATATTTTTATCTTATTATGAAAACGCATACAATTAAACATAAAAAACTTCCGTTATGTAACGGAAGTTTTTATATACTTTTTCAAAATGATAATAAAATCTCTTGAAAATCTTCAATTACCTCGGTCTGAGTAAGTTTCTCTATCGCACTTTGACTAGACATAATATCATATAAAAAATCATAAAGCCTTTGCAAATCTTCATTATTATTGCGCTTTACACTAAATAAAATAATTACTTGTACTTTTTTGTCTCCCCAATCAACAGCCTTTTCAAGTGTGCAAAACATCAAAAAAGTTTCCTCACTTAATAACTGCATCGGATGCGGGATTGCAACTGAATTCCCAACCGCTGTCGGAGACGTATTTTCTCTTTCCATAACAGAAGCATAAAAGTTTTCTGGTACATAGCGTTTCTCAGCAGCTTTCTCACATAAAAACTGAATAACATCCTCTTTCGTAGAAGCACTATGATTTAAAAAGATTAAATCTTCCTTAATATATTGCTGAACACTATTATTCACATGCGTAAACAACCGCTGACCAATCGATTTAATCTCTTTATCATCAAATATTGAATTCACTTTTATAACTGGAACAGGCAAGCCACTCGGTATATGAATCGTACTAATAATACAATCTATTTTTTCTTTATAAAGATCTTCTACTTTCAATTGATAATAGCCTGTAATACCTACAATCTCTAATTTATCTCGAAACTGTGATAAAATTTTATATTTTAATAGTTGTGCACTTCCTTGACCAGTCGCACAAACTAATAAACATCTTTTCTTTTGATTCTGCTCCTGCAAACGGCTCATCGCTCCGCCTAAGTGAATTGCAATATAACCAATTTCACTTTCAGGGATCGATTCACCCGTATATTCACCAATGATATCTCCAACGAGAATCGCAATTTCAAAAGCATACGGATAATTCTTTTTCACTTCTGCCAAAAGAGGATTTCTCGTATTTAACTTATACTTCAAACGATTTAATAACGTTTTTAAATGAATACCAAATCCAAATAATAATTCTTCATCATAATAAAAAATAAGATTCCGTTCTTCCGCTACTTTAAAAAGAATATGTTGCATAAATGCATATATATCTTTTCCTAATAGCTCTTCTACATTTTCATAGCGATCTCTCGTTGTAACAGCAGTACTTAATAAATGCATCGTCACATATAATACTTCTTCTTCTGGAAATAAAAATTTTAACTCTTTCTCTAAATCTCCTAAAATCTGCTTCGCAATTGTATATTCTTTCTTTATTATAAGTTCTGATTGCTCCGCATGCAGTCCTTTCATATAATGTTGACTTTGACAACGCTTTAATGCGATTGCAATATGAATGACTAAATTATCAATTTCTATATCAGATAAATATATTGTTCCACCCTCAATATACTTTAATATAATTGAACGAATAAGTGATATATGAGGTAGCGATAAATACGTCTCCGTCTGCTCAAATTGCTCATGAAACGGAGTATGGTCATAACGCGGTAAACCATATTGTGATAAACAAGAACGAATATTAAATTCCTCTCCAACAATACGTATACCATAATACGGTCTCTTCTCAATTTGTAATTTATAGCGACTACATATATCTGTAACATCTTTCATAATTAAATTGACCGTTGATTTGCTCACATAAATCTCTTCCGCTAATTCTGAAAGCTTCACATATCCCTCTGTCGTTAAAACACGCTGCAAAATGTACGCTATTCTTTCTTCATAAGAAGTTGGAATCTTTTCCGTCTGTTTTTGAAATAGACTCACACAAAAGTCTTCAAATTTCTTCGTTTGTATAATTTCTAATTCGTACCCAGTCCCTCTTTGCGATTCGATTTTCGCTCCGTTTTCTTCCAATATATCATTTAATAATTTTATATCCTTTTGAATCGTCTTCGTCGATACATGTAAACGGCCCGCTAAAAAAGCTCGATTTAACATCGATTTCTCTTCTAAAAACTCCTCTAAAATAGAAATTAATCGCTGATGCACCTTTGTCATAGCTCTTCCTCTCGCTCTTTATATATAAAGGGGGAAAAGCTGCTGAAATCAGTAGTTTTTCCCCTTTATATTCTCTCTATTTCTTTAATGTGAATCCGAATTTATCCCATGCTTGTAAATAATCTAGTAAGAAAATCTCTTCTTCTACAATTCGACCAACTACATTTGTTTTTCCTGTATTCACCATATCTTTTAATGCAAGTTGTAATTCGCCTTTATACTGGCCATATTGTTCATTATCAATTAATAGATCTCCACGCTTAATTTCACGCGTATTATGAGGTTTAAACTCTTCTTTTTTATATTTCACACGACTTTGTGTAGAACGAATCATATATTCAGATACATCTCCGCGATAAAAATGTGGTTCGTCTAATACGATAATTCTTTCTAATTCTGTCGTTGTATCATATAGTTCTATATCAAATGTTTGTTTCTCTTTATTTAATGCACCTAGTGCTTGTAATTCTTCTTCTGACGCATATGCGTTTGCAATAATAACATCATCAATTAATTCCGTCGCAAATAAATGCTTCGCCTGTGTTGTCATCGGTAATTCACGATGCTGCTCTAATGTACATAACCCTTCTGTTACTAGCCAAGGTCCGTATGTTGCATCAAATGATGAAATAAAAGCAGCCGTTCTCATACCGTAATCTTTAAATTGTTTCGAGCATTTAATGAAATGATCGTATGATAACCCTGAATAACGATGCGGATAAAAATTATGACAACCAATTAAATTTTCACGATTTGGTCTATGACTCATAATGTTATCTACATACTTCGTACCATTACTCATATTAATCTCAATTTTCAAACCATACGGATTATAAGTCATAATTGATTCTTCTAATCCTGAGAAACCAACATCTAAACGAATACCGTACGCACCTAATTCATGGAAGAATGATAAGTCATTATACGAAATACCTAATTGTTCAAAAACAGACGGACTAATATCAACTAATACTTGGAACCCTAATGCATTCGCATGAGAGATCGTTTCTTTAAATTCTTCTATAATTTTCTCTTTTTCTCCATCCACAGATAATAAACATGTGAACACACGTGTAAATCCATATTTACTTGCTAATGTTAAATACTCCTTATCTTTCTCTACTGTTGAATGTTCTGGATAAATAGAAATACCTAATCGTCTCATATGTACACGCCTCTTTCTTCATCATATTGTAAACCTTTTCAAATATATGTAGTGAAAAAGTATATATCCCCTTCTTGTTCACTACATATATTTGAATCCGCTTTCTTTAAAGAAAAAACAATTTCTATCATTCTTAACACCTACAAGTCTATACATCTATACTTTACATCTTTTTTTCATAGTTGTGTAGCTTTTACACAAATTTGTCAGTTTTTCACCTTAAAAATTGTTATCCGTTTTCAAGACACCTTCCTTGACTGTTGCATTGGCCAATACATATACTCGAAAGAAAAGAGAAAATTTTATATAGGGGATGAATATATGGGAGAAGCAATACTCGTAAAACGAGAACCGTTATGGACAAAAGAGTTTGTTGCTTTAATTTTTGCAAACTTATGTATGTTTTTAGGGTTTCAAATGTTAATTCCAACCTTACCTGTTTATGTGAAAGAAATTGGTGGCACAAGTTCCAATATCGGATTGGTTGTCGGCATGTTTACCGTCGCGGCACTTTTTGTTAGACCGCTAACTGGGAACGCCTTGCAAAAATTCAATAAAAAAATCATTTTAATGATCGGTACTGCTATTTGTTTACTCGCTATGGGCAGTTACCTTTTCGCCTCAACAATCTTTCTCTTGCTTGCTGTTCGTATTTTACACGGAGCTGGTTTCGGTATTACAACGACTACATATGGGACTGTCGTTTCTGATTTAATTCCCTCAGCTCGCCGCGGAGAAGGCATGGGATACTTTGGCCTTTCTGGAACAATTGCAATGGCCCTCGGTCCACTTATCGGACTATGGCTTATGCAAACATATAACTTCACAATTCTTTTTTTATGTGCATTATCGTGCACAATTGTTTCATTAATATTAACGAAACTACTTCAAATCCAAAAAACGAAACAGCCTCCACAACAATCATCTAGTACTTTTCTCGATGGATTTATTGAACGTAAAGCTTTACTTCCTTCATTATTAATATTATGTATTACATTAATGTACGGAGGAATTGGAAGTTTTATCACACTATTTGCTACAGAAGTCGGCATAGCTGATATTAGCCTCTTCTTTTTATGTAACGCACTAGCAATCGCTGTGACTCGTCCATTCTCTGGAAAGCTATATGATGCGAAAGGCCATACATTCGTCATCATTCCGGGAGTTATTATAACGTTTACAGGTATTATTTTATTGTCGTATACGACGACAATTCCGAGCTTAATTATTGCTGCAGCATGTTACGGAAGTGGTTTTGGCGCGATCCAACCTGCACTACAAGCATGGATGATTGACCGCGTAGCACCGCATCGACGCGGCGTAGCTACAGCTACATTCTTCTCCGCATTTGACCTTGGAATCGGCGCTGGAGCTATTATATTTGGATTTATTGCTCATTTTACAAACTATGCAACTGTATATCGTTACTCCTCTCTATTACTTATTGCTTTTCTCTTCATTTATATTACAAGCATAAGAAAACAAAAGCATGGCGATAAAAACACGGAAAAAGCTGCTGGATAAATCAGTGGCTTTTTTATCGTGGTAAAAAATTCTTTTCCCTCGTTTTGCTGTTATAAAACTACATGCATTTTCCTACATATTTTTTTAACTTTCATCAAAAAATATACGATGAACTCGCAGACGCTTTCCTTGATATTCAACTGAACAACACTATTCTAAAAAGTGTGATTTCTTTACAAAATTAAGATTTATACAAGATGAAAACCAATAAAATACAGCTGTTTCTTTAAGGGTTTGTAAACTTTTCTTTCCTTTGTAAATTTAGTGTAAATTTTACTAGCAAACCGTTTACAGTGACTCAAGGTTCAGTTAATAATTACATCGTACATGAAATTTAAGGAGTGGAATGCGTGGAATATAATGTTCAAGATATGATCTTCCAGTTCATTGGTGGATTAGGTATTTTCTTATTCGGGATTAAATACATGGGCGATGGACTGCAACAAGCAGCTGGAGATCGTCTTCGCGATATTCTAGATCGTTTTACAACAAACCCACTTATGGGTGTACTAGCAGGTATGTTAGTTACTGTATTAATCCAATCAAGTTCAGGAACAACCGCTTTAACAGTCGGACTTGTAAGTGCAGGATTTATGACATTAAGACAAGCAATCGGTGTTATTATGGGTGCAAACATCGGTACGACAGTTACTGCATTTATTATCGGAATTAAAATCGGAGAATATGCTCTCCCAGTTATGGCAATTGGAGCTATCTTACTATTCTTCTTTAAAAATAAAAAAGTACATTCTGTAGGTCAAGTTGTATTCGGTTTTGGTATGTTATTCTTCGGTTTAGAATTAATGAGCGCAGGTATGAAACCTCTTCGTTCTTTAGAGTCATTCCAAGAATTAACAGTTAGCATGAGTGACAATCCAATTTTAGGAATTGTTGTCGGTACAGTCTTTACTTTAATTGTACAAAGCTCAAGCGCAACAATCGGTATTTTACAAGAACTATTCGGTCAAGGTGCAATCGATTTACAAGCAGCTCTTCCTGTATTATTCGGTGATAACATCGGTACAACAATTACAGCTGTATTAGCAGCAATCGGTACTTCAATTGCAGCAAGACGTGCAGCATTAGTTCACGTTATCTTTAATATTATCGGTACAATTATCTTTACAATTTTATTAGTACCATTTACAAGTTTAATTCAATATTTCCAAACATCATTAAACTTGAATCCAGAAATGACTATTGCATTTGCACACGGAACATTTAACGTAACAAATACAATTATTCAATTCCCGTTCATTGCAGTGTTAGCGTGGATCGTAACAAAAATTATTCGTGGTGAGGATGCAGCGATTGACTTCAAACCACAACATTTAAATCCAATCTTTATTGAACAATCTCCAGCCATCGCTTTAACTGAAGCTCAAAAAGAGATTATCCGTATGGCTGAGTTCTCATTACATGGATTAAAAGAAGCAAATCAATTTTTAAATACACAAGACAAAAAACACGCAAACATGGCTACTCAATTAGAAGGAGCTATTAACAATTTAGATAAAAAAATTACCGAGTATTTAGTTTTACTATCAGAAAAGCCACTTTCACCTACGGATTCTGAAAAACATTCTGTTTTAGCAGGTGTTGTTGGGGATATTGAACGTGTCGGTGATCATGTAGAAAACCTTGTAGAACTTGTAGATTTCCAAATTTCAAACCGTGTTTCACTATCAGACGAAGCATTAGCTGAGTTAAACGAAATGCTTGAATTAACAATTTCAACACTGCAAGACTCAGTTGAAGCTTTAACAAACTTCGATACTGAACTAGCTCAAACTGTTATTGCAAAAGAACGCAAAATCGACCAAATGGAACGTGTTCTTCGTAAACGTCACGTATTACGTCTAAACGAACGCAGCTGTTCAGGTGATGCAAGTATCATCTTCGTCGATATGGTAAGTAACTTAGAGCGCATTGGCGATCACGCTGTAAATATCGCTGACGGTGTTTTAGGCGAACAAGGTAAAATCAATTTAAAACAATCATTATAATAAGAAAGAGACGCTAACTTAAGCGTCTCTTTTTTCATTTTATTTTAACAATTGTTCTTCCTTTTAACTTTCCTTGCAATATAAGTGCAAACTTCTTCTCTAATTCTTCTAATGTACATTCTTCTGTATAAGATAGTAACTCTTTATTTCCCCATTCATTCGCTAAAAGCGTCCACACATCTCTTCTTACATCCACTGGGCATTGCACGGAATCTATCCCTAAAAGACTAATACCTCTCAAAATAAACGGATATACCGTTGTATGTAATTCCTGGCCTGCCACATTACCGCATGTCGTTACACACCCACCATACTTTACTGTTTTTAAAGCTGTTTCTAACATATGTCCACCTACAGTATCGATAACTCCGGCGTATAGCCCTTTTAACATCGGTCTTCCTGATTCATCATTCAATTCCGCGCGATGAATCACTTTTTTCACTCCTAGACGTAGTAGTATCTGTTCCTCTTCCATTTTCCCTGTCGCTCCTACTACGTTAAACCCTAACTTACTTAATATACTAACAGCTACACTCCCTACGCCGCCTGTAGCACCCGTTACTAAAACATCTCCCATACTAGGCTTGATTCCTGCTCCAATAAGCTTATATACCGACAAAGCAGCAGTAAAACCTGCTGTCCCATACATCATACTTTCTTTTAATGACATTCCTTCTGGTAAAGGCACGCCCCAAGATGATGGGACGCGAATATATTCTCCGAAACCACCAGAGGTATTCATACCTAAGTCATATCCCGTTACAATAACTTGATCTCCTACCTTAAAGGAGTTATCTTCACTACTCACAACTTCTCCTGCGGCATCAATTCCTGGCGTATGAGGATATGTTCTCGTAACACCTTTATTACCAGTAGCTGAAAGGGCATCTTTATAATTTAATGAAGAATAATGAACTTGTATGAATACGTCTCCCTCAGGTAAACTACTTACTTCTCTCTCAACAACTTTTCTTACAAACTGATGATTTTCCGTTTCGTTCACAACGATTGCTCGGAATGATGTATGATTCATTATGCTCTCTCCTTTATCCGTCAAATTCTTCTTTATTATATAGAAGAAATAAGTAAGCTTACTCATTTCTTCTTGGCTATATTTCAACAAATCTTACTTCCCTATCGCTTTCTCATAATATATATTTTCATTTCTACTAATAGCCCTTATACTTATTCTACATCTACAAAATAATATATAGAAAATCTGACTTTTTATAAATAAATTGAATTTTTACGAAATGTAAATGATTTGTAATGTTTTTTTTCGCTAAATTTCATTATAATAAGTGGATATGAGTGTCGTATTTCAATCCAAATGAAGGAGTACAGGAAATGGAGCAAAACCCATCTTTGCAAGAAAATACACGCAGTAAACCGAAAAAAAATAAGAAAAAAATAAAAATTATTATAAGCGCTATACTATTCGTTTTATTAATAGGCGGCGGTTATACTTGGTTTTTAGTAAATAAAGCATCTTCTGCTGTTCGAAATGCCGCACACGATTTAGCACGCGGTGATAAATCAGATTTACGAGATAAAGCTGTAAAACCTATTACAAATAACGTCTCTGTTTTAATAATGGGTGTTGATGAAAGCGATGTCCGAGGAAAAGAATATGGTGAAGCTATAAGAACAGATGCGCTTTTACTTGCAACATTTAATAAAGATAGCAAAACTGTTAAACTATTAAGTATCCCACGTGACACATATACTTATATTCCAATAGAAAAGAAAAAAGATAAAATTACACACGCTCATGCATTCGGTTCTGCTAAAAACGGGAAAAATGGTGGACCACAAGCAAGCATTGATGCAGTTGAAAAATTAATGAATGTTCCTGTCGATTACTTTGTAAAATTTAACTTTAAATCATTTATAAAAATCGTCGATGACTTGGGCGGTGTTGAAGTTGATGTACCAGTTGAATTTACTGAGCAAGATAGCAATGATAATGCTGAGGCAATTCATCTAGAAAAAGGTGTTCAAAAGTTAAATGGCGAAGAAGCTCTTGCTCTTGCTAGAACAAGACACATCGATAGTGATGCAATGCGTGGACAACGTCAACAACTCGTTATCGAAGCTATTTTAAAGAAACTAACAAATGCTGGTTCTGTAACAAAAGTTGGCAACATCATTGATGATATTAACGGACAATTTGTTACAAACTTAACATTTGATGATATGCTTTCATTCTATAAATATGGATCGGATTCGGAAATTGAGAAATTACAAATCCAAGGTGATGATTGCTATATGGCAAAAGGTGACGATACATGTAGCAAATCTGCTGGTGGTGGTCGAACTTACTACTACAATCCAGATAAAAAAGAATTAGCTAATGTTACAAATGAACTTCGTACTCATCTTGGGCTACCTGCATATACAAAGTCTGACTCAGACTCTGATTCGAAAAAGACAAAAGAATCTAAGTCTGAAAATTCAAGTGAACGCGAATCAAGTAACAATGAAGTGAAAAATAAGAACAAAAATAGCAGTGAAGATACAGAAACATCATCTAATGACAATGAATAATAAAGAAGCGGTTCTCTATGGAGGTAGAGAACCGCTTCTTTTTATTCTTCTAAATACAAAAATCAGAACTTTCTAACTATCTTTTTTAATATTTTTAAATTATAATAAATAGTAGCAATCTATTCCAATTATCAGGGGGCTCATACATATGAAAGCTGCAGTAAAACATAACATCTCAGATTTTAAAGACTACTTAAAATCCAACGATATATACATGGAAGAAAATATAGATGAAAATGATGGCTCTGTTCATTTTTCAGTAGGATTAGAGACAGAAGCTGGCGCAAAAATTCAACTTATCGCTGCTTTCCAAAACGAACATCCTACGGTGGATATATACTGCTTCAATGTTGCTCACGTGCCTGATGCAACATCAACAAATGATATTTTACATGTCATTAATGAATTAAACACATCTTATCGCTTTGCAAAATTCACATTAAACAAGCAAAATGCAATTGATATTTCAGCATCTCTTGCATTCTCAGAGCCAAACTTTAATCCAGCACTTGTCTTTGAACATACGAGAATGCTATATAAATTAGCAAATGACGAATATAAAAACTTAATGAAAGTTATTTGGGCATAAAGTGAAACTATAATCCGTGGGGTTTACGGGCAATAAATAAAAGGATGGGCTGCAAGCAGCACCATCCTTTTATTTCGATATCATATCCATCCACATTTTAACAGCAGTTCCTACAATTAAAGTGGACAATACATATTGCAGTACTTTTTGATTTAGCCTCTTCCCGACTCGTGCTCCAAGTGGCGCAGCAAATATACTTGCAACCGCAATAATTAGAGCTGGAATGATAACTACTTGCCCAGTAATCACTTTTCCGGTAGTAATCCCTATTGAGGAAATAAACGTAATAGCGATAGATGTTGCGATCGTCATGCGCAGTGGTAATTTTAAAATAACTAGCATAATGGGAACTAAAAGGAACGAACCTCCAGCTCCTATAATGCCTGAAGCTCCCCCTACAACGAACGCTAACAAGCTTGCTAACCATTTATTATACTTCACATCTCCACTATTATTTTGTTTCGGTACAAACATCATAATAGCTGCAATTGTAGCTAATGCTGCATAAACAACATTGACTGTATGTTCCTCTAATATGTTAGCACCGAAACTCCCTATGAAGCTTCCTATTAATATACTAGCTCCCATATACATAACTAATGTTTTATTCATGTCATTACTTTTCCGGTATGCCCACGCGCCTGCAAAAGTTGCAAAGAATACTTGTACCGCTGTAATACCGCTCACTTCATGTGACGTATAGCCAGTAAATCCTAGCAATACTGGAATGTATAAGATCATCGGATAATTAATAATCGCGCCACCAATCCCAACCATTCCTGATATAAACGATCCTATAAACCCAATTATAAAAAGTAATACGACTAAGCTCATCTTACATCCCCCGCCTTCTAAAAAGAAGGTGATTTAAATGAATAAGTTTACATTCCCATCCGAAGCATCTGCTAAATATGCCCCTACACCTGCAAACTCTACCCCTTCCATAATCTCTTCCTCTTTTAACCCTAATAAATCTACTGTCATTTGACAAGCTACAAGTTTAATTCCTTGTTCTTTCGCCAAATCAATTAAATCTGGCAAAGGCATTGCGTTATGTTTTTTCATAATGCCTTTAATCATCTTCGGCCCCATGCCAGCAAAATTCATTTTGGATAATCCCATCTTATCAGCACCGCGTGGCATCATTTTTCCAAATACTTTTTCTATAAATGTTTTCTTTACATTCACATGTTCATCTTTCCTTAAAGCATTTAATCCCCAGAAAGTATGAAAAATAGTTACCTCTTGATCATACGCCGCTGCACCATTTGCAATAATATAAGCAGCCATTGCTTTATCGTAATCTCCGCTAAATAAAACGATTGTCGTTTTTTTCTGCTGTTCCATGTTGTTCCTCCTCTAAATTACCTATAGGGGTATTTAATTGTTTATAAAAAGGCTCAAATCTTTTATCTCTATGCTATATGACTTTACCTTCCCAAGCTAACATACCACCTACCATATTGATCGCTTGAAAACCGTAACCTTCTAAAAATTGAACGGCTCTTGCACTTCTCGCGCCAGAGCGACACACGATAATATATTCTTTCTTTTTATCCAACTCATGCATTCGAAACTCTAATAGCCTTAGCGGAATATTACATGCTTCTGGAATTCCCCCTTCAGCTACTTCTTCTACTTCACGGACATCTACGATATTTACTGCTTCTTTACTTAACAATTTTTCTTCTAATTCTTTTGCTGTCATTTCTTTCATTTTAAAGTCCTCCTCACAAACCATTCATACCACCTGAAACGTTTATTACTTGCTGAAACCCTAGTTTTTTCAACATCTTTGCAGCTTGCTTACTTCTCATTCCACTTTGGCAAATAACGATTACTTCCTTATTTTTATCTAACTGACTTGCTCTACTTGCTAACTCATTTAACGGGATATTCTGAAATCCTTTCATATGATTTCCTCTATATTCACCTACTGTACGGACATCAATAAAGTACTTCCCCTTTTTCCCCACTATACTTTTTAATTCTTTTCCATTTATATTTTGAACACCTTTCACTGGTAAAAAGCGCGAAATAACAAACCATGTAGCAAGTACAATGAAAAGCGTACTTAATATTGTGTTCATATAACCAACCTCTCTGCATTTATAACAATATTTTTTCCTACGCCTTCTTAATCCAAAACTTCAGCACATCAGCTTCTTCTACATGCTTTACGATTTCATGACCAGTTTTGTTTGCCCACGCTGGAATATCCTTAATTGACCCTTTATCCGTTACATGTACTTCTAACACTTCGCCCGATTGTAAAGTATCCATCGCTCTTTTCGTTCTTACAATCGGCATCGGACATGCTAAATCCTTCGCATCTAATACTTGTTTTATATTCATCATTAATTCCTCCAATTTGTTATTTTTATAATGACTCATGCACTGCACAACGATTTGGGCCAATCTCCATTTCACGCTCTTCTTCCACACTCGGATGAATTTTCCCCATATTCGTTTGACGAATTTCTTCATATGCATTTGGCTGAGGTGGTAAATTCTCTGTCACAGTTTTACGAAACTCCACTTCATCAGCAATATTTAATCCTACATTCTCTTTAAATAGATCTTGTAAGCTCGCACTCACAACGCCTCTTTCATCCATTTCACTTATTTTTGAATAATGAGCTGGTAAAACAATTAAATCTTGAGACAGTTCCTTATACAGTGTATATAACGTATTTCTTAAATCACTCACCCAATCTTCAGCCTTACCAGCAAGATCAGGACGCCCAATTGAATCTACAAATAAAATATCGCCTGATAATAAATAAGAATCATCTACAATGAATGACGTACTTCCAATCGTATGCCCTGGTGAGTATAATGCGTCAATTACAATTTTAGTACCCCCCACCGTAATAACAGATCCTTCAACAAGCGGTTCGTATGAGAAAACAACTTCCTCGGCATCTTTTGGCGGTAACCAATACGTACCACCTACCTTTTCAGCTAACTTACGTCCACCAGAAATATGGTCTGCATGTAAATGTGTATCCATTACATTCGTAATCGTAACGCCGTGCTCTTTCGCAAACTCTTCATATGCCTCGGCTGTCCTTACCGCATCAATAACTGCTGCTTCACCGTTTGAAACGACCATATAAGATAAACAGCCTTTTCCTAGGCGGTTAAACTGATACATACTTCCGCCATTTTTTAAATCTCCAACTTTTATAGGCTTTACATATTCACTCCAAGCTTTCATGCCACCAG
The DNA here is from genome assembly GCF_022662595.1 of Bacillus cereus group sp. BfR-BA-01524. Taxonomy (NCBI): domain Bacteria; kingdom Bacillati; phylum Bacillota; class Bacilli; order Caryophanales; family Bacillaceae; genus Bacillus; species Bacillus cereus group sp. BfR-BA-01524. The sequence goes on from NZ_JAKUDW010000055.1 coordinate 17,888, forward strand.
CTAAATAATAAATATTTTGTAATCCAACCTCTATTAACTGCTCTGCCACAAATATAGAAGACCCTTCTTTTGCACATACTACTAAAACATCTTTATCTTTAGGTAATTCACTTACAATATGATCTACACCATCTAACAAATCAAAATAAGGTTTATTAATAGAAGAAACTTGCTTCCCTTCAATTTTCCAATCTTCATAATCCGCCTCATTACGAACATCTAAAATAAATAACTCTCCGAATAACACTTTCTCTGCCACATCTTTTGCTTGTAACTGTTTAACATCCATTTGATTACCCCCATAGGTATATTTTCATTCAAAAAAATTTACTTCTCTATATTCCCTTGCCACTCTAACATACCCGGAATGACATTTTTCACATTTAAATAACCTTTCTCATTCAACATTTGGCAAGCTACATCACTACGGTTACCAGCTCGACAAATAACATAAATTTGCTTCGTCTGATCTAACACTGCGCTGTCTAATTCACCTAATGGTACCGAAATGGCCGATGGAATATGACCAAAAGCAAACTCCGCTGCTTCGCGAACATCTAATACAATGCATTCTTCGCCAAGAGACAATATAGACTGTAATTCTGCATTCGTAATTGTATGTGGATATTTCACAACTTCATTCACTTCATGCTCGTTTGCTTTCCTAACATAATGCACCGATACATCACCCTCGTGTTTCGTCCCGATATATTGATGTCCTACTTTACCCGCCCAACTTTTTATATCTACCGTAGATCCTTTATCTGTTGCCTTAACTTCAATCACCTGCCCTGGTGCTAACCCTTCTATCGCCTTCTTCGTTTTCACAATAGGCATCGGACAAGCCAAACCTTTACAATCTAAACTCATATCCACTTTTATACTCATAATCGATTCCTCCACAATACATATACCTGTAGGGGTATATTAAAACGTTTTTGAAAATCTGTCAACACTTATGTTTGACAGATTATCGGCTTTTTACAAGTAATTGAACAGCTTCTTTAATTAACTCTTCATTTGAACCATTACCACTTTCAAACTGTTCACGCAAACATTGCTCTAAATTCGTTCCAACAACGAGCCCAATTGTACGATCAAGGGCAGAACGAGATGCCGTTAACTGTGTAATAACCTCTCGGCAATCTTTTCCTTCTTCCATCATACGAAGCACACCACGAACTTGACCTTCAATACGTTTCAATCTATTTTTCATATCTTGATTATATTCCACTATAGACCACCTCCGTAATCGTAACTATATTATACATTACTTTATAACTTTGTATAATATCATATACCCTTAAGGGTATATTGTAAAGGATTTACTTTTTTAAATTTTTTTCAACTACTTTACTTACCAATAAAAAACGAATCCAAATAGATTCGTTTTTTACAATGATATATTTATTACTCTCGATTCATCTCTGTCTTTAACTCTAACTATTTGCGTCTTACTATTCGGCAAAAATATAATATATTTTCCCTTCATTACATTACTCCAAATAACTTTTCCTTCTTCGTCTGTTTTCCCTATTGAGATCCCAATTTCTTTACTGGGCTCAGGTGATTCGTCTTTCATAAGTATAATTTCAAAATTTTTTATTGGCTGTTTTTCTTTATTTTTAACATAAAAAGATAAATACGGTGCTTGTCCTCCATTACGCCATGGAGTTGCAATAACATTTGTCGCCCATCTACCAATTTCTTTATTGTAAATACAATGTCCAGCTGTAAGTACTGTATCTTTACTAATTAGTGCTCCTGTACATCCATAAATTTCTCCACTATTATACTGAGTTGCTACATGGACTGTAGCGCTAATTCTATCATTAACCCGTATTCGATCATTTATTCCTATAAGAGAATAGGTAAGAATGTTGGATGAATAACTTAACTTACTATTTTCCAAATATGCTCCCCAATCTTCCCCACCATGTTTTCGCCCTTCAAATGAGGGCGAAACAAGATCTTCTCCCCTTCGATCATTACTATACAATAATTGTTCTTGAAACAGTTCACGTTCTCCCTCATTTGAAACCGATGTCCACGGTACATCTTCTGCATAGACCTTTTGATTCACCAAAACTATAAAGAGCCAACATATATCTTATAGAAATAAAGCTATACAACATAACTTACCTCCTATACAAGTGATAGCAAACAATTGAGGATCCCTTTATAAATTCTAGTTTTTCTTTTTCCAGAAGTCAACGTAATTAATAATGATAATCATTATTAATTACGTTGACTTAACAAACTCAAACAATTATTTATATTCTTTACCTTAAGTAAAAAATATAAATAAATTTTTCAAATAAAAAGAACGGACACAGTATCCTATGTCCATTCTTCTCCTCACACATACTTCCGATGCACCATCTTCCCATCATAAGAAAACACAACGCCCTTACTCTCCACAATCGACTCCATATGCACAGTTCTTCCCCATAGTTGATGAAGATATGGTAATACCTTTTCTAAGTATTTTAAATCGAGCTCGATTCCTTCGTAACTATGTTTAATGTATAATTCTCCGTTCTTTAAGTAGTCTCCATCTTCTACTACTAAGTACGGGAACCCACCATTTGTCCGCATATTTACGAGTTGATCACGCACATTTTCCCATTCTTTATCTATTACTTTATATTCTTTTCCTTGGCGCTGGAATAAGTACATATCTTCTCGCATGACGAGTTCTTTATTTAAGTAGTTTCTTAGGAACGATACGTCCCATTCAATTTCGCGTACTTCAAACATTTTTTCACGACCAGAACCTGGTTTGACGCCGCGTCGCTTCATTTCTTCAGTCGGATTGTTGTACCGTTCTTCAATATCTTCAAACATTTTAATACCGAGGTAGTATGGATTAATGCTTGTTTTTGATGGCTGTACAACACCTGCATTTAATTTCGCAAATTCAATTGCTTCATCAGATGTTAAGTCCATTTCACGAAGTATGCGTTGATGCCAGTAGGACGCCCAGCCTTCGTTCATGATTTTCGTTTCAAGCTGCGGCCAGAAATATAACATTTCTTCACGCATCATCGTTAATATGTCTCGCTGCCAATCTTCTAGCTCACGGCTATATTCTTCAATAAAGAGGAGTAAATCCTTCTCTGGTTGCGGTGGAATCTTCTTCTTTTTGCGTATATTGGATCGTTCTCTCTTTTTATTTCGATCATCTAAATTCCATAGATCATCGTATTGTGATGCCTTTTTCTTTTCTACTTCTTCTTCTAAATCATCAATACTCCAAGCAAGTTTCGGACGCATGAGCGACGGGTCAATATGCTCTTGAATGGCAAGTACGGCATCTAAAAATGTTTCGACTTCTGCCTTTCCGTACTTATGCTCATATGCTTTCACTCGATCAGCCGTTGCCGCCATACTCTCCACCATATCTCGTTTCGTATTAGAGAAGCGAATATTATTTTTAAAGAAGTCACAGTGTGCTAAAACGTGCGCTACAATTAATTTATTTTGAATTAACGAGTTCGTATCTAATAAAAAGGCATAACATGGATCAGAGTTAATAACGAGTTCGTATATTTTACTAAGACCTAAATCGTATTGTAACTTCATTCTGAAAAACTGTTTTCCAAAACTCCAATGTGAAAACCGCGTCGGCATCCCATATGCACCAAATGTATAAATAATTTCTGCTGGACATATTTCATAACGCATCGGATAAAAATCAAGCCCAAATCCAGTCGCAATTTCCGTAATTTCCGCAATCGCATATTGCAGTGCTTTATCGTCACTTGCTCTCATTATTTTCCCTCCTTACACTTTCCCTTAAGAAAGTGTATGATTGGAAACAAGCTTTCATGAGGATTGATTGCATAATAAAAAGACATCCTCATAAAAACGAGAATGTCTTATCTATTAACCTTCAATAATCTCCATCTTCTCCGTAATCGGTGTACGAGCTTTTCCTTCTGGCGCTTTATCGAAATAGCCAAGGTGAATAATTCCAACGATGCGTTGACCTCTTGTTAAACCAAGTCCTTCTATAAATAATGGATTATAGTTTAATCCGCCTGATTTCCAAACAGTACCTAATCCACGTTCCCAAGCAAGAAGTTGGAAGTTTTGCATAAATGCACATGTTGCAGCGTAATCTTCGTCACGTTGAATTTGACGTGGGTCTTCATTTATATATACGACGATTTGTGCAGGTGTACTTAAGAAACGATCAGATAAAATTTTACCGCGTTTCGCTCTTTCTTCTTCTGTGAAAGAGTTTAATACTGCGTCTACTAATTTCTGACGGCCTTCTCCAATATATAATTTACAATTCCATGGTTCACGGTTTTTATGATTTGGCGCCCATGTTGCATCGTTTAATAGTTCAATTAATAAATCTTTTTCTACTGCTTTGTCTGTAAATGTACGAACAGAGCGCCTTTCTTTAATCACATTAGCGATGGAAGTATATGTAGTCATATTTATCTCTCCCTTATTTTTATCTATATGTATAAGTTTATCGTCAGTATTGATATTGATTTTCAATTTCGATTATACCTTAGTTTTTTACTATTAATCAATGTTTTATGTTGGAAAACTTCTAAAAACGTCATTCCATGCTGTGAATAAAAAAACTTAACTTGTTCACAAGTATTTAACATTTTATGGAAATGATATGTGTACAGTTTTCCACACTATCCAACTAGGAGGAGTTTACATGTACAAAAAAATCGCGGTAAGTATGACTATGGCAGCATTATTATGCGGGATATCCACCGTCCCTACATCCGCTGCCACACCAAAAGAAGTAACAATGCATCACCATAAACCAATTTCAGAAGAAGAAATGCAGTCGCTAGAAAAACTCGGCTATAACAAACATGAAATTTGGAAAGCTGCTCATATTGCAAAAATTGGTAATAAAGAAATAAAAGACGTTTTAGCTTACTATAAGCAAAATAAATCTTGGGAGAAAACAGCCGAGCATTTCGGTGTAGATCCAAGTAAGCTGAAAAAGCATCATATGAATAAAGAAACAAAACAAGCACTACTACAACAGTTAGCAACTATGCAAAAATCCACACCGGATCAGCTCAAGCAAAAAATGAAAGAATATAACATCAAATTGCGTCATCTTGCTGTGTTAACAATCATTTCTCAAAAAAGTAATACCCCTCTTGATGATGTATTAAAAATGAAAAAAGATGGAATGGACATTAAACAAATTGCCGAAAAATTAAATGTAAAAAGAGAAGATATACGGGCGGAAATGATGAAATTAGTGAAGTTAATTAAAAAAAAGAAAACAAATTAACTCGCCAAAAAGGAAGAGGTATTCACTACTCTTCCTTTTCTTTATGAACTTTCAATTTTTAAGTATAAATTCCCGTCTTTCCCAAAAACTAACACAAGTAAATGATATATGTTAGGGGGTGCAAAAATGTTTCGTTTAACATCAAAACAGAAAAAACAAACCGTCTGTTCTGTTCCAGAGTTTATCCATACTATGAAAGAATCAAGTGACTTTTCTTCTTATAACATTATAGAAGATGGCACATTATGTTTGCTTTATTATAAATCGACAGTAGAATCACTTATTATTAAACGATTCATTTTAGCACCTATAAAAGATAAATTGGACGAGATTCAACATATTGATGATATCTTAAATATTGTATCTATTGAAGACATCATCATCTCTCCTTCTATTGATGATATTCGTGAAAAATTATTAGGTGGCTACGTATTATTACAGCTGAAAAAAGGTTCAGAGCAAGAAGCCTATGCACTTCTACGCGCTGAAAGTACAGTTTTAGGAACTCGTTTAGTAAATGACACGGAAAATGAATATAGTGTTATTGGCCCTAAAGTTGGTTTTGTTGAAAATGTTGATATAAATATACATTTATTACGCCGAAATATCGTAACCGAGCAATTAATCTTCAAAGAAGTTAGCGTTGGTTCTATGTCAAAAACCAAAATCGTAGTTGCTTACATCGAAGGAATTACAAATGAACAGCATATTAACACCGCAATGCAACGGCTACAAGATATTGATTTTGATTACCCTTTCGATGCAACTATGATTGAACAGTTTATTAGTGATAATAGTAACTCTCCCTTCCCTGTTTTACTCCCTACAGAGCGTTTAGATCGCTCCGTTTATGCATTACTTAATGGAGGGGTTGTCATTTTAACCGACGGTTCACCATATGCATTAGCTGGACCAGCAACATTACTCGATTTCTTCGTCTCTCCAGAAGATTATTATTTACCATGGATAGCTGGCTCATTTCTTAGATTAGTTCGCTTTTTCGGAGCAGCATTCTCATTATTTTCATCAGCTATTTATACAGCTGTATTAACGTATCACTATCAAATGATTCCGGCTGATTTACTTGGTCCTATTATTTATTCTAGGGCTAACGTACCATTTCCACCTGTTTTGGAAGCACTTTTTTTAGAAATTACAATCGAATTACTGCGCGAAGCTGGGGCTCGTTTACCAACTAAAGTCGGCCAAACAATTGGTATTGTTGGGGGGATTGTCATTGGCCAGGCATCTGTTGAGGCTGCTTTAACAAGTACCATTTTATTAATTGCGGTTGCGTTGTCTGCACTAGCTTCTTTTACAACACCAACAGTAAAAATGTCTTCTACTATCCGGATATTACGATTCCCTCTCATCATTTTAGCTGGAGCATTTGGTGGTGTAGGTCTTATCGTCGGATTTGTATTCATATTGGCTCATTTAATTCGCTTAAAATCACTTGGATCACCTTATTTATTACCTTTATATCCATTTCGCGGATTAGGTACAGCTGAAGGACTTCTTCGCCTTCCATTTAGTCAAACTGCAGGACGAGCTTCTTTTCTAAGACCGAAAAAGAAATGGCGCTATGATCCAAACAAGGCGAAAGAAAAACGCGATGGTGAGGAAAAATGAAAAATATTTTATTATGCTTTTTCATTATCATTTTAATTTTCCAATCTGGTTGTGCAGAAGCAAATATAGTCGATACACAGCGAATAATTCACGTAGGTGGATTCGATATAATGAAAGATAAAAAATTTCGCGGGACAATTTTATATCCAGATTACACAAAAGGAGTACAATCTAAACCAGAAACTCAATCAACTCATGCAGGTACAATTGAAACAATATCTTCCCTTCTAAACGCCAAATCGCCACATACAATCGCTGTAGGTCAAATGCGTGTGGTCCTATTTGGAAAGGCATTTGGTGAACGTGGAATTGGAGATGTTATTAACAATTTACAACGTGATCCTAACATTGGCCGAGATGTGCAACTAGCACTTGTGGATGGTTCGGCAGAAGAATTACTTAAACATGTCAAAACGAACGGATCGCTATATCTATCTGAATTACTGGAACAAAACATAAAAAACGAGACAATCCCTCGGACAGCTTTAAATATTTTTTTATATAACTTCTATTCATCTGGATACGATCCATTTCTGCCTTACATTCAATTATCAGAAGACAAATCTGCTTCCATTAAAGGGCTCGCATTTTTAAAAAAGCATAAAGTGGTTATGTATACAGATAAGAAAAGGTCTTTTTTATTTAAATTACTCATTAATCCAACTAAAAATGGGCGTTACGAAGTTCCGATACGTCAAGGTAAACATAAAGGCTTAATCGCGACCCAAAACTTATCTGGAAATAGTGTTTGTTCCCTTTCCGACGCCGGTGACATTCCGAAAGTTTACATTCACCTGAATTTAAATGGACTAATAAAAAATGCTCCCAGTTGGCTTGATTTATCAAAGAGCGAAAATGTAACTTACGTAAAAAGACATGTAGAAAAAACACTTGAGAAAGATTTAAACGAATTAATACAAACATTCCAAGAAAAAAAAATCGATCCAATTGGGATACGTGAAGAAATTCGTAGTCACTCAAGAAAATGGGGCATGAAACAAATTCAGGACATGTATCCTAACGTAGACGTTGCTGTCAACGTAAAGATTAATGTCGTACAATCTGGTATCGGAGAATAGTGAGGTGCTATCATGACTGGACAAGATAAAACACATACAGTTTCCCCGTATTTCACATTCCTTCTATTACACTCTCTTCAAATTGGAGTCGGTGTACTAGGATACCAAAGGATTATTGCGCAATTTGCCGGTTATGATGCTTGGATTTCTCTTATTATCGCTGGTATTGCAACTCATATCGTGTTATTTTGTATGCTGAAAATGTTAGAAAAAGATAATGATTTAATGAATATCCATACGACATGTTTCGGAAAGTGGATTGGAACATTTTTTTCAGTATGCTTTGCCGCATACCTTCTATTATTTTGCCTTACTGTTCTTCGTACATATATTGAAGTTATTCAAGTTTGGGTCTTTCCTACAATTAAACCGTGGAAATTGACTTTACTATTTTTACTTGTAGCTTATTACATAATTAGAGGCGGCTTCCGTTCTGTAACAGGAATATGTTTTTGGGGCGTTATCATACCGATTTTCGTCCTATTTTTCTTAGTTTTCCCAATGAAATATGCACATGTACGTAACATTTTCCCAATTCTAACTCATTCACCTTTAGACATTTTAACTGCAGCGAAAGCATCTGCATTAGAATTTCTTGGATTTGAAGCAATTCTTGTTTTTTATCCATTTATTAAAAAAGGACAATCATTAAATAAATGGGCGCATGGTGGTATTGCCTTTACAACGATTCTATACGTAATACTGGCCATCGTTTCCCTCATGTACTATAGCCAAGGGCAACTACATCATACAATTTGGCCAACATTAACGATGCTAAAAATTATAAAGGTTCCTTTCATCCAAAGGTTTGAGTACATCATTATTTTCATATGGTATCTTATTATTTTACCTAATCTTTGTTTAACCATTTGGTCTTCTTGTTGCATTAGTAAAAGATCTTTTCACATACCGTTTAAAATCACACTTCCATTTTTTATCGCAGCTATTTTTATTTCATCCTTATTTTTCACAAACCGTGAAAGTATCAACACATTAAATACCGTACTATCTCAAGCGGGTTTATATATTGTATACGCTTATATCCCACTTTTATTTCTATTCCATTCGCTAAGATGGCGCTTCAAAAATCAGTCGAAAAAATCTTCAACCGATACACCGTAATCTCTGATACAATTTGATTAATACATTTGTAAAGGGGACAAGCGAATGAAAAAGTATGTATTTTCTTTACTTGCAATACTAAGCTTAATTCTTGCTGGATGCGGAAGTACTGGTACAAATGACCAAAAATCTTCTGAATCAAAAAAAGAAGAACATGACCATGCATCGCATACTCAGCAAGCTGACATTCAAGAGAAAACAAAAGGAGTCGACACACTTCCGACCTTCCTAGATAAGCTTGATCCACAAATGAAAGATATCTACACCGTCGCTGGACAAAATGCAGAACTATTAGATTGGATTCCATGCTATTGTGGTTGCGGTGAAAGTGTAGGACATAAAAATAATAAAAACTGCTTTATTCGTGAAATTAAAAAGAATGGTGAAGTTGTTTGGGATTCCCATGCAACGACTTGCGTCAATTGCCTAGAAATCGCAGTTGAATCTGCTTCCATGAAACAAAAAGGAAAATCAACGCTTGAAATTCGTAACTATATCGATAATAAATACAAAGAAGGCTATGGCAAACCAACACCTACACCAATGCCAAAAGCTTAAAAAACGAGGAAACTCCTCGTTTTTTCTTTTCATTCACTTTTTTTCTTAACAAATTCTTTCAAGTGTATTTCTCCTTACTTATCACACACTATATATAACTCTCGGTAAGGAGGGTACACAGTGCAAACATATAATGACTATGATAAAGCTCTCTATTACACGTATTGCTGTAACTGGGATAAATTGATCGTTCTCATGGTTCAAACGAACGATCAATTATTTTCTAAGCGTATTGAGCATTTTTTACACGCTTATCAATACAGTAAAGAACTACCAGAAGTTGATAAACAATTGCAGCTCCTATTTCAATATATTGACCATGCATCCCAAAAGTCGCATGTAGAAGAAGTAGAACAAATTCAAATGTAAACTATAGCGCTATTCTCTTCCGGAGAATGGCGCTTTTTTAAAATATTTATATCAATAAAAGTTTCTCCTTATAAAACTTTTATTGATAAACATATTTTTTCTTTCTTTTCCATACCACTTCATACTATAATTTAGTATGTAACTATTATAAGAGAGGTATAAAATATGGGACGAGAAAAAAAGCAAGAATATGCTTTACTTACCGCATGGGGAGCTTCTTTTATCGCTACACTAGGAAGTCTGTACTTTTCCGAAATCATGAAATTTGAGCCTTGTGTTCTTTGTTGGTATCAACGTATTTTTATGTATCCATTCGTTTTATGGCTCGGTATCGCTGTAGCAAAGAAAGACTATCGCATCGCAAATTATTCTTTACCGATCGCAACTATTGGCGCTTGTATTTCTTTATATCACTATGCAATTCAAAAAGTCGCAGCATTTTCAGCTGCTGGGGCAGCTTGTGGACGTGTACCATGTACGGGAGAATACATAAACTGGTTCGGCTTTGTGACAATCCCGTTTTTAGCACTTATCGGCTTTATTACAATCGCTGTTTGTAGCTTTATTGTCATCAAAAACAAATAAGGAGATGAAAGAATGAAAAAGATGCTTATATTTGGTGGTATTATTATCGCCTTGTTTGCGGCAATTTTCGCTGTAACACAAATGGAAGAAAAAAAAGCTTCAACTAGCCAAAAAATTGATAATGCTACTGGTAGTCAAACAGATGGTCCTGACTACTACACAAATAAAATCTCTCTTTCAGATCTTCAAAAGAATTTAAAAGAGAAAAAAGAAGAAACAGTATACTTTTATCAAACATCTTGCGTTCATTGCCAAAAATTATCTCCTGTCGTAGTGCCAATGGCTAAAGACTTGAACGTTGATATGAAAGTTATGGATATTGAAAAATTAGATGCTCCTTGGGATGAATATAAAATTCAAGGTACACCAACAATCATTCATTTTAAAGATGGCAAAGAAGTGAGCCGTATTAGTGGCGAACAGCCGAAAGACAAATTAAAAGAATGGCTTGAGCAAACGAAAAAGTAATAAGAAAAGGAAACTCCTTCTACACATGAAATGGGCGTAAAATCCCACACTAATGTATAAGGAGGGGGTTTTATGCCAGAAGTAAGATGTTCTGTTTCCAACTGTTCTTTTTGGGGACAAGGTAACTTTTGTCAAGCAAGTGCGATCATCGTTCAGCCTGATGCAGATGAAACTGGTCAAACTGAAAATGATTCATATACAGCTACTGTTTTAACAAACGAGACGCTAGAAAGTTCTGTAGCAACGAGTGTAGAGACTTGTTGTCATACATTTAAGCCTAAATATTAAACAAAAAAAGCATACGATTCATCGTATGCTTTTTTATATCCCCCTCCAAAAATCATGCATAATAAAAAAGTACAAAATAACGAGAACTACCGTTCCGCATAAGGTAATGCGCCGATATATACTCTTCTCTCCTTCCCTCGCTTTCACAAACGCCCAAATAAATCCAAAGAACAATATTAAATCAACATATGGAACATAAAAAGAAAAGACGAGAAACGCATATAAATACACGATAAATAAACAGGTCGTTACTAAGAAAACTTTAAACGCAAATTCACTTTTCATAATATAACCGCCCCCTATCTGTACTGTATTATATTCAGCAAAATACAATAGTTGCAGTTAAACTCCAAGTATAAATAAGCTACCGTCTATAATACGGTAGCCGTTACGGAACATTGTATTTCCGTTTATATATATTACTTAAAATCGAAGAAGGAATTTGCTCGTAACGAATTTTCTCTCCTGTTTCATCTATAATATATGAATTGTTTCCTATATAATATATTCCATCTTTTCGTTTTGAGTACACTGGATATCTTTCATTTGGCAATACCGTTTTCACTTTCGTTAACTGTCCATTTGGCTCTTGCCAATATATATCCGCGCGGTCTACTAACGTAAGTACTCCAATTTGTTCTTCTTCTATTTTTCGACCATTCCAGCTCACAACGCGATAACCAAGCTTATTCGCTTCATATTCGGGGCTCGTATGAAAACGAGAAATGATTACTTTTGTTTGTAATTGTACTCGGTCATATAACCATTGTATATCCCTGTCATGCATGCGAATACAGCCATTTGATTCCCTACTTCCAATCGTCCATTCCCGGTTCGTCCCATGAATCGCATATTCATTCTTATCTAGCCCAAGCCATCTCGTACCGAGAGGGTTATTCGGTGCACCCCCAGCTATTTTTTTTCGATGGTATTCTTTATTTTTAAATTTCGTTATAATACAAAAATTACCCTCAGGCGTAGGTGTACGATCTCTTCCAGTCGTTACTGGAAATGTTTTTGTGTAATTTCCATTCTCAAAAAAAGACAACTGGTTTGTCGTAAGATTAACTAGTATTAAATGATCTGTATCAGCAAAAGCACTAACCGGTAGGAAGAAAAATAATAGTAAGACGAAACATACCCTTTTCACCTATATCCCCCCTAGCGCTCACCATAATAATTGTAATTAGCTTTACTTTGCTCTTATAAATGAAAACTATCCATTTACAATAACGCCCCCATTTACATGTATCATTTGTCCAGTAACATAAGAAGAATCATCAGACGCTAAATATACGTATGCCGGCGCTAACTCATATGGTTGACCAGGCCTTTGCATCGGGACATTGCTCCCAAACTGAGCGACTTTCTTCTCATCAAAGCTCGATGGAATAAGCGGTGTCCAAATCGGTCCTGGTGCAACACCATTTACACGAATCCCTTTTTGCACTAATGATTGAGAAAGTGATCTTGTAAAAGCTACGATTGCTCCTTTCGTTGCGGAATAATCAATTAACGTTTCATTCCCTTCATATGCAACGATAGATGCCGTATTTATAATGACATCTCCTTTCTTCAAATGAGAAAGTGCTGCTTTCGTAACGTGAAAATAAGAAAAAATATTAATACGAAATGTTTTTTCTAACTGTTCTGCTGTAATATACTCTAGCCCTTGCTGCGGATATTGCTGTGCAACGTTATTTACTAAAATATTTAAACTACCTAACTGCCGAGCGGTCTCTTCCACAATATCTTTACAATGCTGTTCATTACTCAAATCCCCTGGCAACAATACACACTTTACTCCTTCTTTTTCAACACGTTGTTTCGTCTCATTTGCATCTTTTTCCTCATCTAAATAAGCAATCGCAACATTTGCTCCCTCTTTTGCAAAAGCGATGGAAACCGCTCGTCCAATTCCGCTATCTCCTCCTGTAATTAACACATTCTTTCCTTTTAACTTTTCACTTCCTTTATAATTTAGATCTTCAAACTGCGGAAGGGGGCTCATTAATGATTCAACACCCGGCTGCTTATTTTGATGTTGCGCAGGCATTGTTATAAACTTCTTTTGCTGTGGCATAGCTGCTTTCAACTCCTTTTCCTTATCATGTGCACAATAAAAAACTGAAATTCACACATCAAGTTACGATTAATATTCGAATTTAAGACACAAAATATGAATTGTTATAAACTTTTTATGCAAAACTATTGCAAAATAGTTAAAAAACGAATATTATATATAACTGTTGTGAAAATTATTCGTAAACAGAAAGGATGTTTATATGTTTAACCTTTCAAAACATAAAACTTCTATTAAAACTGAAATTATGGCAGGTATTATTACCTTCTTAACAATGGCATATATCATTGTCGTAAACCCTGTTATCCTTGGGGATGCAGGTGTTCCATTTGAACAAGCATTTACAGCAACAATTATTGCTGCTGTTGTCGGAACATTATTTATGGCAATCTTTACAAACTTACCAATCGCAATCGCGCCAGGTATGGGATTAAATGCTTACTTCTCTTACTCTGTTGTAAAAGCGCATGAAGGCATGACTTTCGCAATTGCATTCTCTGCTGTATTCGTAGCAGGTATGATTTTAATTTTGCTATCATTTACATCTTTCCGTACAAAATTAATGGAAGCAATTCCTGAAAACTTAAAACATGCAATTACTGCTGGTATCGGTCTTTTCATCGCCTTTATCGGTTTACGTTTAACAGGTATCGTTACAAAAAATAATGCAAACTTAGTTGGACTTGGTGATCTTCATTCTGCTCCAGTTCTACTAGCATTAGCTGGACTTGGAATCACTATTGTTCTTATGTCTTTAAATGTAAATGGCGCACTATTTATCGGTATGCTATTAACTGGTATTATCGCTTTCTTCACAGGACAATTAACATTCTCAAACGGTGTTACATCAATGCCTGGATTACCAGAAGGAATTATCGTTTCAAATCCAATTACTGCTGTATCTGATGTAATTAACTACGGATTGTACGGCGTTGTATTTTCATTCTTCCTTGTTACATTATTTGATACAACAGGTACATTACTTGGGGTAGCTCAACAAGGTGGATTTATGAAAGACGGAAAACTCCCAAAAGCTGGACGAGCTCTTCTATCTGACTCATTCTCAGCAACAATCGGTTCTATGTTCGGAACAACACCATCAACAGCTTACATTGAATCATCTGCTGGTGTTGCAGCTGGTGGTCGTACTGGTTTAACAACTGTTACAGTAGCTGTTCTATTCGCACTAGCAGCATTCTTCGGACCATTAGTAAGTGCTGTTTCTGGTGTATCAGCTATTACTGCACCATCATTAATTATCGTTGGTAGTCTTATGATGGGTTCAGTTCGCCACATCGATTGGGACGCATTTGATGAAGCATTCCCAGCATTTTTAGTAATCTTAAGCATGCCACTTACATCAAGTATCGCAACAGGTATCGCTCTTGGATTTATTTCATACCCACTTATGAAAGTGGCGAAAGGTAAATTCCGTGCTGTTCACCCACTTGTATATGTATTTGGAATTTTGTTTGCTTATCAATTGATATTCTTACCACATTAAAAAAGTAGAGCATCGAAATCCGATGCTCTACTTTTCTTTTATAACAATCATTCAAACTATAAAGGCACCTCCAAAATATGAAGGAGCTTATAACCTTTTAATACTTCTCTTCTACCTGTAATTCTTTACTATACTTTTGAATGAACACTGATGAAATAACCATTACTATGCCCACACTAAAACCAATAAGTTGATCTAATAATATTTCATCATGAATAAACCAGCGAAGTAAAAATACACCACCAAAAATAAGCATCATGATAAATCCAGTATGTCCAAGTCCTTTATATACATTTTCCATATGTATCACCTCTCTACATACTTTCATCCATATTATACCATAACCTAAAAGCGTGTATAACCAACATTCGGTATTGAAACCAATAATAAAAAAGACTGCAGAGAACTCCATCTCCACAGCCTAATTATTATTTTTGTAAGAACGCCTGCAAATCTGCAAACTGTCTCTTTGCATCTTCATAGCCTTGCTCGTATAAATTTTGTAGTTTTGCTGTATCTTTTTCCATACGATCTACTTGAAGCGGCACTTCTGGGCGAATAACAAATAAATTACCAGCTTGCTCTTCTTTTTCAATATAGTGAAGTGTTTCATTATACACTTCATAACGATTCAACATCGTGTTAACAAGATTCGGATATTTTTTATAAGCTTTTCCTGCAATCCATCCGAATTTTGATTTTTTCTTCGCGTAACCATGATTTCTCGTTAAAATAACGACTGATTTTTTAAATCCATCTTCCTGTGCTTTACGAACTGGAATTGGATCAGAAATCCCGCCATCTAATAACTGCTTACCACGATAATTTACTACTGGTGCAATGAAAGGCAATGAACTAGACGCTTGTAATAAATTTAGTGCATCATCATTCGTTCCTTCTTTCTCAAAATAAACAGACTGTCCTGTTTCACAATCCGTCGTTCCTACAAGGAAACGTTCTGGGCTATTAAAGTATGTTTCAAAATCAAACGGAACATGCTTTTCTGGAATTTCATGAAAAATGAAATCCATATCAAATAGCTGACGTTTTCTCCATAAGTTTTTATACGACAAATATTTCGGATGTGATGCATAATCAATATTGACCGTTTTATTTCTATTTCTTTGTCTGGAAAGATACGACGCTGCATGACAAGCACCAGCTGATACACCGATTACATATGGAAAATATAAATCTTGTTCCATAAAGTATTCTAATATCCCACCCGTATATACACCACGCATACCGCCGCCTTCTAATACTAACCCCGTATTTTCAAGCATGTTACTCTCTCCTCTATATATATTGACTCTTTAATTATTCACCATGTTAAGTATCTTTTTCTATTATATATGAGTTCTTTCAGAAATTATATTTAAAAGACTTGAGAAAAAGGAGTTTTTTCTTCCAATTATATTTCCAAATGATCGGAGACATCCTTTATAAACCTTTGAATAAAGTCTTGTTCTTCTTTCGTATATCCATCTAAAAGTAACAACCACTTTTCTTCAGCTTGCTTATGCAATTTTTCATGAGCTATATATATTTCATTTCCACTTTCCGTTAAACGGAAGAATATTTCCTTCTGATTATCTAACATTTGCATCTTCTCAACGAATTGCTTTTGAAACAACTTCGTACAAATTTTAGAGATTGCTCCCTTCGTCATGCCCATTTCTGTCGTAATTGCCGTTACATTCATCAAACCATTTTTTCCGATACATTCGATTACATGTAACTCAGATAAAGACATACTACTTACAGCTGTCTCATAAAGAAACTTCTCGTTTTGTCTTTTTAAATGTTCTTCTTTTTTATGCAAAAGTGTACGAATGTCCGACAGTATTTCCATTTGCTTCGTTGCATGCTTCAATCCGTTCGCCTCCTAAGTTTCCAAAGAAACAATTTAACTATATACCATTTTAAAAAATTTTTTTCATCTTTACAAGTGAGAAAATCATGTTAAAATAAATTTAGTTTCCAAGGAAACCAAAAATACAAGGAGGTTAACAAGATGAAAAAATCTAAACTAACTTTCATTTTATATGTTGTCTGTATTAGTGCCTTACTCGGTTCCTTCACTCAAAATATTTACA
>NZ_JAKUDW010000056.1:0-34456 GCF_022662595.1 Bacillus cereus group sp. BfR-BA-01524
AATATTCAAAATTCCCTTAGGTAATCTTGTCAATATAGAGGAGATTGATAATAAATTATCAGAGCATTTTTTAGGGCAAGAAATTTATTTTTCTGGAGTGAGAAAAGAAGATAGTTTTATTCCATTCTCTTTTTCTTTATCTAAACAGAATTTAAGCGGATCTAATAAACCGCTAGAAAAAGCATTTAATGAGAAAATGAGAAAATTATATGAGGAGAAAAAGAAAGCAACCGGGGAACAAGTTGTTAAGGAGAAGAGGCCAGCCGTTCAGGAGCAAGCTGCCCAAGAACCAGATGTTTACATAGGAGGGCGTGTTACGAAAGTACAGTTTCCAGATGTAAAAGGCCCCGTAAATCCAATTTATAAAAACTCTTTATTTTTGGATAGTATAAAAGAATTTCAAACGGATGTATTACTAAAAGAGAGTAATCAAATAGAGTATTCAACAAAGACAATGGACCATGAAAAGAATGATATAAAATATAAATTATTAATGAAACCAATAAAAGAAAAAGATGGATCAGTAACATATATTTATGCGATGGCTTCTTTACAGCCCGTAGATGAAGCTGTACAAATGGTGCAAGATTATTACATCTATATCATTGCATTTGTAGTCGTTCTTATTTTTTTAGCTTCGTTTTATTATTCAAAACAAATTGCAAAACCGTTATTAAAAATAAATGATACGACGAAGAAAATAGCACAATTAGATTTTACAGAAAAAATACCGATTACTTCAAAAGATGAAATTGGAGATTTATCGAAAAATATTAATGTGCTATCAAATAAACTCCATTCGCATATTGGGCAGTTAGAAGAAGATATTGAAAAGGAAAGAAAGTTAGAAAAGACGCGAAAAGAATTCATTTCTGGTGTTTCACATGAATTAAAAACACCGCTAAGTATTATGAAAAGCTGTATTTCTATTTTAAAAGACGGGGTAGCTGAACATAAAAAAGAGTATTATTTTCAGGCGATGGAGAGAGAAGTAGACAAAATGGATACGTTAATTTTGGATATGCTTGAGTTAGCTAAATTTGAATCTGGTACATATAAAATGAAAAAGGATTCGTTTTATATTGATACAGTAATTGAAGATATATGTGAACATCTATCTGTGGAAATAGAGAAAAAAGAGCTTCGTGTTCATAAAAATATATGTTCATTTGAAGTGATTGCAAATCAAGGCCGGATTGAACAAGTCATCGTGAATTTCATTACGAATGCCATACGTTATACACCAACTAAAGAAGATATTATTATTTCTACAATAGATGAGAAGGATCGTATAAAAGTGTGCATTGAAAATAAAGGTACTCACATTGAAGAAGAACAATTAGATAAAATTTGGGATCGTTTTTATCGAGTGGATACAGCTCGTCAGCGTTCACAAGGTGGGACGGGGCTTGGGCTTGCCATTTCAAAGAATATTTTAGAACTACATGATACTGAATATGGGGCAGGAAATACAGAAGATGGTGTGTTATTTTATTTCTATTTACCGAAAAAAGCGTAGAAAATATGATCTACGTTTTTTTAAATTATTTTCATATTATCTTTACCTAATCTTTATTTTTAATCAGTATAATTTGTTTAGAATATGAGGTTATGTAAGGAGTCGATGAACCGTGCATAGCAATTGGCTAAGTATAATGGTATTTATTTTCTTTTGCGCATTTATTGTATTTTTAATTAATATTACGATATGAAAAAAGAGCGCTCATTAAGCGCCCTTTTTTTGTGTATTCATTTGATAAGCACTGATGCTTTTGAATAAGCGTGGTGAAGTGATAAATAAAAATATAAGTAAAACGGTACATAGAATATAGGAACCAATCATTGTACTACCGTTAAATATTAAAGAATATAGGAAAGCTGATTGGCCTTTTGGTGCATATTGTCCCCAGAAAATGATACCAGCGATAAAGTGACAGAAGTAACGAGCTAGACTACCGATAAAAGTAGCGACGATAATGTATCCAATTACTTTCTTTCCTTGGTTTGGTTTTGATGAAGGTTTGTCTTTACGGCTACCTAACTTTGATTGTTCTTCGCTATTTTCATTTGACGCTAAAAGCGCCTTTTGAATTGGACGATAGAATAAACCAGCAAATCCAATGAATGCGAAAGCAACAAAGTATTCAATTAATACTTGAATTGGTGTGACGATAATGGCATCGCCTACGACAATTTGTAATAATCCCCAAATTAAGCCTCCTAAGAAAGCCATTTTGAAGCCCCAGCGGTATGCGATAATAAAAATAGGAATCATAGCAAATGAAATGGAACCGCCTGTTGCTGATATTTTGATTGAAAGTGGTAAAATGTCGATGACCAAGGCGAAGGCTGCAAGAATAGCAGATTCGATCATCGCTTGTAAATTGGTGTTACGCATGTTGTCTCCCCCTAAATCCAAGTTGTACAAAAAAGAATAGATATCATAGGAGGATACGAAATACGTAAATAAAAATGAGGTATGTATTTCGGACGTTTGCACAATCCCTGCGTTAGCATTAACTAACAGGTTCGAAGGGTCGGAACGAAGTGTTCCCTCTCAGCGGCATGGCTCCCCCAGTGATAACGAGATTCTTTATTTGCTATTGTTTATTGTAAGCGAAATGGATGAGAATGGCAAACAAATGCTGTATGACAATAATTGAAATAGAATTGTAGCGAAATGTTAATAAATATGAAGCAAAAGGGTATAGTACAAGAGAAATTGGGTGTGGTATAATTTTTTTGAAAATAATTATCATTCTCTTCTGAGGGGGAAGGTTATGAGCTTAGTAGATATTAAAATTGGAGAGAAAGTGTTAGTAAAAAGTATTCAGTCTTTAGATCAGCTATTAAAGCGTAGACTAGCTGCTTTCGGTCTTGCGGAAGGAAGCGAACTTCGCTTGAAACAGAAAGCGATGTTCAAAGGTCCTTGTACATTGGAGTGTCGTGGACAGTTAATTAGTATTCGTCATTGTGACGCGAAAATGATAAAGGTGGAATTAGCGTGAATAAGGTAGCTTTGCTAGGGAATCCGAATACAGGGAAGACATCATTATTTAATGCACTTACTGGTTCTTATGAATACGTAGGAAACTGGAGCGGTGTAACAGTAGAAAAAAAAGTTGGTAAATTAAAAGATAGACAAGGAACATTAATTGATTTACCAGGTGTGTATGATTTAAATCCAGTTTCACGTGATGAAGGTGTTGTAACAAACTTTCTATTAACAGAAGAATTTAATCATATGTTAAATATCGTAGATTCTTCGCAGTTTGAGAGAAATATGCATTTAACGTTGCAATTACTTGAATTTGGTAAGCCGGTCTCAATTGGTTTAAATATGGTTGATGTGGCGAAGCAAAGAGGAATTGTCATTGATGTAAAACGATTATCAGAACTATTAGGTGTAACAGTCGTTCCTGTCGTTGCAAGAAGTGGAAAAGGTTGTGAAGAACTACTTACGACTCTTAAAGAAAATGACAAAAAAGAGAAAAAGCCATTCCTTATTTCATATGGTGTACAAATGGATGAAGGAATTGGAGAAGTAATTGCTCTTTTAGAGACAGTGAATTACGAGCATCCGAGATGGTTAGCTCTTCAATTTTTAAGTAATAACGAAGTAGTAGAAAAAGAAATGAAAGCATTACCAATTTATAAGGAACTCATAGCCATTCGATCTCGCTTAGAAGGAAAACTTGATTGTACGTTAGAAGAGCACATTTACAAAACTCGTGAAGCGTATATTGAAAAGTTAAAAACAAATGTTATGAAGCATGAGAAAGAAGGGAAAATTCCTTTTTCAGAAAAAATTGATAGATTAATTACACATAAAATTTTAGGACTTCCAATCTTTTTAGCAGTTATGTTTTTTATTTTTCAGGTTACGTTTACGTGGATTGGTACACCTTTATCGGATATGTTAGATGAGTTTTTTGGTGGTCAGCTTACGGATTGGGTGACGGCTAGACTTACAAGTATTGGAGCTTCTGATTTTATTCAAGCACTCGTTACAGAAGGTATTATTGCCGGTGTTGGTGCTGTATTAGTATTCGTACCACAAATCTTTGCACTATTCTTTTTCATTTCATTATTAGAAGACTCAGGGTATATGGCGCGAATTGCAGTTGTTATGGATAGAATTATGGAGTTCTTTGGCTTAAACGGTAAAGCTTTTATTCCGATGATTATCGGTTTTGGATGTAACGTTCCAGGTATTATGGCAGCGAGAACGATTGAACAGGAGAAAGAGCGCTTACTTACAATTTTAGTAACACCGTTTATGTCTTGTTCAGCACGATTACCTGTATATGCATTATTTGCGGGCGTATTCTTCCCTAATAGTCAGGCGACTGTTGTATTTTCTTTATATGTCGCAGGTATTGTTCTGGCATTACTCGTTACAAAAATTATGTCTCTTACGATTTTGAAAGCAGAAAAATCTATTTTCGTAATTGAACTACCGCCTTATCGTGTGCCACAAGCGAAAACGTTATGGCTGAGCACGTGGGAGAAAGGAAAGGGATTTGTTCGTAAAGCTGGTACATTCATCTTTGGTGGTTCGGTTGTTATTTGGTTATTAAATTATGCAGGTCCATCAGGATTTGGCGTTGATATGGGAGATAGCTACTTAGCGATGATTGGTGGATTTATCGCACCATTATTTGCACCGCTCGGCTTTGGAACGTGGCAAGCTGCGGCATCCCTTTTAACAGGATTTTTAGCGAAAGAAGTTGTCGTTTCTACAATGGCAATTATTTATGCGGTGAAAGAAGATGTGCTTGGAAATGTAATGGGAGCACATTATACAGCATTATCAGCTTATGCATTTATGTTCTTTATTTTATTATATGTTCCGTGTTTAGCGACCGTAGCTGTTATTAAACGTGAAACAGGATCAGCGAAATGGACGATTTTTTCAGTCGTGTATCCACTCGTAGTTGCTTATGTATTAACGCTCATTATATACCAAGTTGGATCCCTACTCGGATTCTAGAAGGAGATGTATTGTGATGATGGTCAATATTATAATTGGAGCTATCATTTTTGGTTATGCAGCATATACGTTAGTTAATTTTGTAAAGAGAAGTAAAAAAGGAAAATGCGCGGCATGTTCTTTAAATAAGTCATGTCAGTCGCAAACTTGTAGCCCGGATATGGAGCAAATTGCTCATAATAAATAGAAAAAAGCTTTGCGAATTTCGCAAAGCTTTTTTGTTTTACTTTTTACTTTTTAATTTTTACAAGTTGAGAAGCTTCTATGCCTTTGTAACCAGGGAATTCTTTACTCGGGTCTTTATCAAATTTTAATACACCTACAGATTTTTCATCACCTTTTACATTGCTGTAAGTTGCGTCATCAACAATGGCATACATATCTGTATATGCACGGCCACTTCCGATAATTGTGTTGCCTTCATATTTTAATTTCGCTCCATCAAGTGTAGTATTTTCTACTTTCTCTTTTGCGAATAATACACCTTGTTCTGTTGTTACAGCTGGTAATTTATCAAGTGGCTTCGTGTTGTCTTTTTCATCAACTTTGCTAAGTAACTCTTTTTTCATTAGTTCTTCACCAGTTTTCTTATCCATTACAAGAACTTTTTTACCATCTAATGTTGTCATTTTCATTTTATAGAAGTCTTTTTCTTTCACTTCTTTTTTGTTTTTATCTGTAATTTGTTGAACTTGTTCTTCTGAGCCGTACAGTACAAAACCGTTCGCTTTCTCTCCTAATAAAGAACAACCTGATAATGCTCCGAATGAAATTGCTGCTGCTAATCCGATTCCTACTAATTTTTTCATGATGATTTCTCCTTTTATATGTTTTATAGTAAATACAATTTTTGTATTATTGCTTACAAGTGAAGAAGCTTGTTTGTTGCTTCTGGTATTAGTGTATAAGAAATATCGGAATGCAACTATCGAGTTAGCTTACAGTAACATTACACTTATGTAATTTAGTGAAATTGCACAAAAGTAAGTTAATTCCAAAGAGGGGTAATGAGAATATATTAGAAATACAATATTGTATATAGAATGTCATATTATAATGGATGTATTTTGGAAATAACATGTAAGGACATATTAGTTTTGTTATAATAAACACATAGGCTGTAAAAATGAATATTCTTTACTGTAAAGGGAGATTTTTCAGTTTTCCAAGTAGTGAATTTGAAATATGAGGTATATCATAGGAGGAATTTAGATGTCTGTATTTAAACGATTAAGAGATTTAACAATGTCGAATGTATATTCATTAATTGAAAAAGCGGAAGATCCAGTTAAGATGACGGATCAATATTTACGCGATATGCAAGCGGATGTACAAGAAGCTGAGAAAAGTGTAGCAGCTCAAATCGCGCTTGAGAAGAAATTCAAAATATTATTTGAAGAGCAAGAAGCACTTGTGAAAAAACGTGAAGAGCAAGCTCATATGGCTGTTCAAGCTAATAACTTAGATCTTGCGCGTCGTGCATTAGAAGAAAAACAAAATGCAGAGCAAAAGATGAATGAGTATAAAGCAAGCTACGAGCAAAATAAAGCTGCTGCTGATAATCTGCGTCTTAAGCTAGAAGAAATGCGCAAGCAATTAACAGAGCTGAAAAATAAACGTGAAACACTTGTAGCACGTGTAAATGCAGCGAAAGCACAGAAGAATATTAATCAGGCGATGTCTGGATTTGATTCGAATTCAGCAAAAGCTGGTTTAAGCCGTATGGAAGAAAAAGCTCTTCAATTAGAGGCTGAAGCGGAAGCAAGCGGTGAAGTTTATAAGAAAGAAAAATCATTAGATGATGAATTCGCAAGCTTAAACAAAAATTCTGCTGTTGATGATGAATTAGCCCGTATTATGAAGCAGTATGAGAAATAATATAGAATAGAGACAAATGAACCGACATGTCTAAATATATTCATGTCGGTTTTCTATTACCCCGCATTAACGGGCAGTAAGACTCCCACCTCTACTTTTTGTGAAAGCAGAGAGGTGGGGGGAGATCTACTGCCCGTTAATGCCCGATTGGTTCAACTAATAATCAGCGGGGAATGAACACCTCCCCACTGATTAAAGTTTCACTTTATATTTAGAGGAGGTTTTGCAATGACATGGATGAATGTAGTTGCCATGCTTGTATGGACTGGAGCGAGTGCAGTACTTTTATTTGCAATTATGTGGGTTGATTCAATTTTTACAAAATACAATGATTTAAAAGAAATCAAAAATGGGAATACAGCTGTAACAACTCGTTTTATTATGAAATTATTTGCACAGGGGTACATTCTATCCCAATCGATAACGAAAGCAAATGATTTATGGCAAGCGCTACTTGCATCAGCAGTTTCTTTCGTTATTTTATTAGTGGTAGAAATGTTTATCGAATTTGTGTTAAAGAAAATGTCTGGCTTAGATTTAGAAGAAGGTACGAAAGAAGGCAGCGTTGCACATGCGATGTTAGCTGGATCATTACATATTGTTGGTGCACTTATTTTAGGTGCTTGTTTATAAAGAGAAAAGGAGGGATAGATCATGAGTTTATTTAAACGAATTAAAAATATAATGAAAAGCCCAGAGCCACCGAAGCCGGAAAAGAGTCTTTTAACGTTAGCTCCTGGCGATATGATTGAAGTTTCATTAGTTATGTATGAATTAGTTGGGAAAACGAGTATGCATTCGCGCAAGGAAATTGTTTTGACATTGCAAGATGGAAAAGACATTCGTTATTTAAAAATTGAAGATCGTGAAAATACGTATTACAAATTATATACACCAATTGATGGTCGCTTAGATTCAATTGAGGAAATTCCGACGACAATTGAAATGGATGATACTGAGTATCATATGGAAGAACAATATAACGGACGTGTTGTTGTGATGGGGAAAACACCATTCTCCGCTTCAGAGGAACAGTACGTATGGGAATTTCAATCAGATAATCGAAAATTATTACGTATTGAATGGCAAAATGGTCGCACAATGATGTATGAGGGAGAAGCAATCATTCCTGCTGATGTACAAATTATAAGAGCAACGTAAGGGGGCGTAATCATGTCAAACCGATTGTTTACCATGATTAAATCGTTTGTGATCCCTATACTTGCTATCGTTACATTACTTGTTGTTGCTGGTTATGCCTTATCAGGTTGTCAAGGCGGGCAGACAAAGTCGATTCAAGACCGTTATCCGCTTGAGTCTGTCGCAAAGGAAGGTAAACAAGAATCTTACGTGTATAGGGCCGCCAATCGGTCAGTTCCTGAAGTCGCGAAGGAACTTATAGCCGAAAGGAAACCGAAGCAAGCATCTAAAGAAGACGAAAATCAAATGTTTCTCGTTTATTCGGATAAAATGTATAACCTTCAAAAGGATAAAGAGAAACCATCCGACACGTTAATTGAAGTAAGTAATGAGGAATTTGTCCGTCAAAACTACCAACCGTCCTTCTTGCAAGGATATATTATGGGTAGCATATTAAACGATATATTCGGTTCAAGAAAATCATCGCCCGGTGATTATCGAGGATATAATGACAGACAAAATCATAAACCAGTTATTCCAGAGAGACCACCTACGAAAGAAGAAAAGAAAACCCCACCTCCAATTACGAAGGAAGGGAAAGGGTCTATCATTAAGCGAGGCGATAATGTAGATTCGAAACCATCAGTAGGTGATAAGGGAAGTATTACTGAAAAAGGAAATAATACGACACCTCCACCTTCTACTGGAAGCAAAGGTAAAATTACAAAAACACCAGGCGGTTCAAGCGGATCAGATGTGAAGCCGAAATCATCTATTAAAACGCCGCCAAGAAATACATCACCCCCGAAAACGAGGGTTGGTGGTTCAGGGAAAATTACGAAGAGAAGATAGTAGAGAGACCGAAAAGTGTGAGTTGCTTTTTGGTCTTTTTTTGTGGGAATTAATTCCTTATAACTGGTACAATTGAAGTATAAGGAGGGGATAGTATGACTACGTATAAAAGATTTAGTGTAATTATGTTCCTTGTATTATTCCTCAGCTTGTTTATTAGCACGACAATGAAATTTCATTTTGTAGTAGGTATTCTATGGATACTGTGTACATGCACTTTATTTTTGTATATCCCGCTGCGTTTTCAACATGAAGTGACGGCTTTTCAAAAGTATGTAGCATGGATTAAACGTGGGAGTCGGTGGGGCGAGTAAAAATATATCTACTTACTGAAAAAAACTGACAACTATAGCAACTTAATAATAAAAAGAGGGTGTGCCAAAATTTGGCATACCCTCTTTTACATAACGATTAATGAATATCACGTTTCTTGAAATTACCGCCTTTTACTTCTGCTACGTCATAAACTGTAATAAAGGCGTGTGGATCGATTTCATTAATAAGTTCTTTCATTTTACTTTCTTCTAAACGGTTAATTACGCAAGAAATTTCTTTGAATTTCTCTCTTGAATAACCACCGTATACTTCGTTATATGTTGCACTTCGGCCTAAACGATCGCGAATTGTTTCTACCATTAATTCAGGCTCTTTTGTGATGATTTTAAATGCTTTCGAACCACTTAAACCAACTTCAACGATATGAATCACTTTCGAAGCGATAAAGTAAGCAATTGCCGAGAGGATAGCTCCTTGAAGACCGAATACTGTTGATACGAAAATAAATACGAACATATTTAAGAATAAAATAAGGTCACTCGTTCCAAATGGTAACTTACGAGAGAGCAATACAGCTAGCATATCGATTCCATCTAATGCGCCACCGTTACGTAATGCTAGTCCCATACCAAAACCGATGATAATACCACCAACAACTGTAACTAATAATGTATCGCCTTCAATAATAGCTGGTATTCCGTGCATGACAACGGTACCTATTGCTAATGAAGCAATTCCGATAATAGAATAAATCGCGAAGCTTTTACCAATTTGCTTATATCCTAACCAAACGAAAGGAATGTTAATAACTGCGATTAGAGCTCCTAATGGCAATCCAAATAATCTTGAACTAACGATACTTAAACCAGTCACACCACCGTCTGATACGTTATTTGGAATTAATACTGCTTCTAATCCGTACGCTGTGATAAATGCCCCAATAATAATCATCAAAGCTTTCGAAGCAATTTTTAGCTTATTGGGCTTGTTTTTGATAATTTTCTCCATATAATTTCCTCGTTTCAAACTAGTTTCTTGTTTGTTACATAATTCACACCTAAATTTTATTTTAACATTTAATTTGAAAAATTTCTCCTTTAATGGATGTATGCAGGGAATATTATGACCATATTATTATTTTAAATACAACTGTAGAAGAGTAGAGAGTGGTCATAATTTTAATATGAAAAAGTAGAATGAATAGTATGGATATATACATTTGGGGCACTAACCTTAGGGAGGGGATTCTGTGGGATACTGTACGAAATGTGGAAATGAAACGAACGAGGGCAATAAATTTTGCGGACAGTGCGGGGAGAGTCTTAGCTATAAAACGGTAGAGGGAAGTTTTCCAAATAGCAGTTCTAATAGTAGTATAGAAGTTTTTTCTTTAGTTGGTTTCATCACTGGATTAATATCTTGGTTTATAAACTTATGGGGGCTTATTGGTAGTGTAGCTATCGTATTTTCTATATTGGGTTTAAACAAAAAAGTGACAGGTACGAGTAAAACATTTGCTATTGTTGGATTAGTTTCTGGAATAATTAATGTGTTATATGCTGTTGCGTTACTTATTTAAATCTGATGAACTGAAAGATATAAAAAAGGCCCCCTTTGTATAAAGCGTTCAGGGGACCTTTTATTTAATAGCTATTAAGAAACAATAAAACTAAGGGCTGTTAGGAATAAAGCGAAACCTAAAATAGTTCCACATATTTTCATATGGCGCTTACGTCCCATTACGACAATCGCAACATATTCACGGATCATTGCGTTAGGCCAGTAATAAAAGGCTGTTTTTGATCCGATCCCTTGGCTGTTAAGACCAGCTTGTCTTGCATATATACCGGCGCGGAAAAGGTGAAAATTATTTGTGGTAAAAATACTTTTATATTTACCTTCAGGCTTTAAAGAATCCATAATTTCTTTAGAGAACAACATATTTTGATATGTGTTTACAGAGCGATTTTCTTGCACTGTATGTTCAATCGGAATGCCTTTTTCAACAGCGTAATTTTGCATTGCTTCTGCTTCAGGAAGTCCTTCATCTGGACCTTGACCGCCAGAGAAAATAATTGTTGGTGGTGTATTCACAGCAGCTTGTTTCCAATAAAAGTCGATAGCTTTATTAATTCGGCTTGCAAGTAAAGGTGGTACTTTATCATTAATTAAGCCGCTACCGAGAACGATAATGAAATCTTGATTACGTCTTGGTCTGTTGAATTGGTATAAAAAATATGCGCTTAAGAAGTTAGATAAATGCACAAAGAAATACATAGTTATAAGAGAGATAGCAGCAAAGATAAATTGAAAATGCTCTGAGAATAAATTTGCTGGATTTATGATAGGGAGCATTATAAAGAATAAAATCCCTAAAGCAGCAATTAAAGTTAAAGAGTTTGTGAAGCGTCTTCCTTCACGTTGCATTAAAATTTTTGCATTAAGAAAGAGTCCAAACATTAAAGCGACTATAGCAAAAGGAATCATTACAAGTAGTGCTAACATGGGGATGATAACGATGAAATGTAAATCGTTATTACCAGACTCAAATGAGGCTATAGCGCAAAATAATAGAAATGAACAGATAAAGGCATTAAATAAAAAGCCGTTTATTATTTTTCGCGGATCTTTTAAATAGGAGATAAGAAAAATAATAAATAATATAAGGGGAATAATTCCGAAATACATCATAAATATAGTACACCTCAATTTGTATAAGAATTTGACATACCTTTTATATTACATGATTTTATAAGTGAAAATGAAAGAAAAAGGATTTTGAATTTTCTCAATAAAATATATAGATACGTATGTTACAATATATTCAAAGCGATATATTAAAAGTAAAATGGTTGAAAAGGCACTCAGTAGAGTGCTTTTTCTTTTTGTATGCAATTGTGCATATTATATTTTTTTTCAAATGAAGAGAATTACAATATAAGTTGTAGACAGACTTTATAAAGCAGAATTTAATACAAACATTTCCCTCGACTTTTTGTATCTAACAATCGTATAACAATAAAGAATTCTGTTTTATAGTGTCTGTTTTGAAAGGTGTCTTTTTGAAGGCGCCTTTTTGTTATTAGTATAGATAGTTTTCACTGTTGGTATAGTGGAAACTATCTATACTAAACATTAGCAATCTTCCGTATAAATATTATCAATTTACTATATATTCCAGTGGTGTTAACCTACATATGAAAGGCTTTCTTTTTCAAAATATTACCCCTAATAAAATTTTGAAGAAGTCAACTGTCTCCAAACTTGTCTTTATGCTTAAGGAAAAAGCACTCAATTTGAGTGCTTTTTCTTATTGAAACATGCTATTTTTCTAGGCGATTTTCATAAAATAAAAGTAAAGAAATGAAAGTGGGTGACAAAATGCCGGCAGTTGTGGAAGGTGTTATTATTGAAAACTGTAATGGAACAATTAATGTAGGTGATAAATATAACGTACAGCCGATTGAAAAGACGAAAGCTTACAATGGATCGGGATCATCAAATACAGGAATGAAAGTACAAACGTTTAGCGGGATTAGTACGGCGGATGTAAGGGATAATGATGTGTATGATCAAGTTATTCAATCAACGTTATAATTTTAAAATGCAAAATTGCATAAAGTAACATGTTTGTTGTATGTTACACTTTAGCTGTGAGCTGTTAATGATTCTTCTGTATTATAGTTGTTAGATTGGAAATATAACATCTTATCCCGCATTAACGGACAGTAAGACTCCCACTTCAAGAGTCAGCTGTAGTAAAGAGGTTAAGAGGAAGATTAACTGCCCGTAAATGCCCGATTGGTTCAACTAATAATCCGTAGGGGTGCCCCCACGGATTAAAGTTTCACTTTATCGAAAATCATACATGAAAAAGACACTTCAACCGAAGCGTCTTTTTTTATTTTAATGATACCCTTTAGCAGAGTCTTTATGAATTTTATTTTTAAAGATACTGTAGCTCCAAAGCTGATATCCAATAACGATTGGTACCATGACCATTGCAACGAAGAACATAATTTTTAAGTTTAATTGACTACCGGCTGCGTTGTATAACGTTGTACTGTATGCGTCGTTAATACGAGATGGTAACATTCTTGGGAACATACCTGCAAAGCCAGTTGTCATAAACATTGCGATTGTTAGGCAAACGAATGTGAATGCAAGGCCAATTTTATGTTTGTACACCATAATAAGTGCGAGTACACTCATTAGCATTGCAAGTACTGGAAGAATGAACAGTACCGGATATTCCGTAAAGTTTTGGAATAAGTTTGTCCGATTAGCAGTTGCTACATAGAAGATAGCTAAAATAATAGCTGCTGCCATTGAAAACGGTCTTGCAATTTTATAAGCACGGTCGGATACTTCACCAGTCGTTTTAATCATGACCCAAAGGGCACCGGATACGACAAATATAGCAGTGAAGAACAACCCTCCTAAAATACCGTAATGGTTTAGTAAGCTAAGTAAATTTCCTTCATAGCCATTTTTTCCGATTTGTAGTCCGTAATACAAGTTAGCAAATGTAACACCGAATAAAAAGGCGATTAAGAAACTCCCAATTGTAAATGCCCATTTACAAGTTTTTTGCCAAAGTGGTGAATCATCTTTATGCATGAATTCCAGTCCAGCGGCACGAGCAAACA
Source organism: Bacillus cereus group sp. BfR-BA-01524 (assembly GCF_022662595.1). NCBI lineage: Bacteria > Bacillati > Bacillota > Bacilli > Caryophanales > Bacillaceae > Bacillus > Bacillus cereus group sp. BfR-BA-01524. The sequence continues at coordinate 13,789 of NZ_JAKUDW010000056.1, forward strand.
GTGCAAGTAATACTAAGAATAACGGTGTATAGAGATAACTAAACATATTGGCATATGTGACTGGGAAGGCAGCAAATGTTGCACCACCAGCTGTAATTAACCATACTTCATTACCGCCCCAGAATGGGCCAATTGCTTCTTGTAATTGATTTCGTTCTTGTCGATCTTTCGTAACGAAAGGAAAAATCATTCCGTTACCAAGTGCATACCCGTCAAGAATGAAGTAAACTGTCCAAATCACGCCCCATAAACCAAACCAAATGATTGCAAGCATATCATGAGACATGAGCCACGCCTCCCTCAGTAGCAGGATCTTCTAATGCCGCAGGTCCTTTTTTCGCGAACTTCAGCATTAAGTATACGTCTGCGATTAAAAGTAAAGTGTAGAACAAAATTAAACTAATTAATGAGAACCAAATTTGCGGGACAGATATAGGTGATACAGATTCTGCGGTACGCATTAGTTTATATACTGTCCAAGGTTGACGACCTACTTCAGCGACAATCCAGCCAGCATTAATCGCAATGTATGGAAGTAAGACAGACCATATTGTAATTTTCAAATAACGTTTTGAGTTCTCTAGTTTTCCTTTTCGGTTTAAATAGAAGCCATACCAAGTTAATGCCATAAAGAACATACCAAGTGCAACCATTAAGCGGAAGCTATAATACACGAGGTTAACATTTGGACGTTCATCTTTCGGAATATCTTTTAAACCAACAATTTTGCCATCAAATGAGTTTGTATAGAAGAAGCTTCCGAGTTTTGGAATCGTAAGGAATTCAAAGTTTTTCTCATTTTTTACATCAGGAATTTGAACAATTGAGAAGCCTTGTCCTTTTCCAGTTTCCCAAACTGCTTCCATCGCAGCTCCTTTTGCTGGTTGATATTTAGCTGCTGATACACCAGATTGATGTCCCATAAACGGTGTAATTGTTGCGGCGAATAAGCCTAACATTAAACCAAACTTAAATGATTTTTTGAAGAATTCCACTTCATTTTTACGTAATAAGTGATAGGCACTAATTGCCATAACGAAGAAAGCACCTACGATATAACAACCAATGACAGTATGGAAGAACATGTTCCAAGCATATGGATTTGTAACGAGTGCCCAGAAATCATTTAATTCAGCGCGGCCATTACGTACTACATAGCCAACAGGGTTTTGCATAAAACCATTTGCTGTAATAATCCAAAGTGCGGAAATATTTGTTCCAAGTGCAACCATCCACATACAGAAGGCACGGAACTTTGGTGAAATTTTGTCTTTACCGAATAACCATATTCCCATGAAAGTAGATTCTAAGAAGAAGGCAACAAGTGCTTCAATTGCAAGAGGTGATCCAAAAATGTCTCCCATATATTTGGAGTACTCAGACCAGTTTGTTCCAAATTGGAATTCCATCGTAATCCCGGTTATAATCCCCATTACGAAGTTAATTGTAAATAATTTACCCCAGAAATTTGCCATTTTACGGTATGTTGGATTCAATGTGCGGGCGTATTGAGTTTCCATACATGCTACTAAAATGACAAGTCCGATTGTCAAAGGTACAAATAAAAAGTGATAAAAAATAGTAATTGCAAATTGAAAACGACTCAGTAACAGAACGTCGGACATAATAAATATTCACTCCTTTTTTACATTATCTACAATCAGTTTATAGTGAAAATACGTTTAAAGTATGTGAGACTTGTTACAAAGGTGTGTGTATATTTTGAAAGAATTATGTCGATTATCTGAAAATATCCTATTTTTACTATAAAGCAATATCCTTTTTGAGTTTTTTAAATTTTGGTACACTATATAAGTAATGTAAATGAGAGAAAAGAGGGTTTTTTACTATGAAGTCATTAGAAGAGATTTTACAATACAATGAAAAATTTGTTGAAGAGAAAAGATACGAAGAGTATGAAACGGGAAAATTCCCGAATAAAAAAATGGTAATTATCTCTTGTATGGATACTCGTCTTGTTGAATTATTACCAAAAGCAATGAATATGCGTAACGGTGATGTGAAAATTATTAAAGTAGCAGGAGCTGTTATCTCACATCCATTCGGAAGTATTATGCGTAGTATTTTAGTTGCTGTATATGAACTTGGTGCTGATGAAGTTTGTGTAGTTGGTCACCACGATTGCGGTATGGCAAAAATTCAGGCAAGCAGTACAATTGAGAAGATGAAAGAGCGCGGTATAACAAATGAGAAATTAGATACACTCCGTTATTCTGGAATCGATTTAGAAAGATTCCTACAAGGATTCTCTAGTGTAGAAGAAAGTGTAGAACATAGCGTATCGATACTTCGCAACCATCCATTACTTCCAGAAGAAGTACCTGTTCACGGTCTTGTTATAGATCCTGATACAGGAAAATTAGATTTAGTTGTGAATGGTTACGACAATTAAGAATTTACTTTGTCATCCTTTTTATCTGGGACAGGATCAAATCCTCCCGGGTGGAAAGGGTGACATTTTAATATACGCTTACAAGTAAGCCAAAAACCTTTGAGCGCACCATGTTTTTGAAACGCCTCTAATCCGTAATGAGAACAAGTCGGATAAAAGCGGCAAGTTGGTGGTGTCATCGGAGAAATGAACTTTTGATAAAAGCGTATAATCCCAATAAAAATCTGTTTCATAATGGTCTCCTTTTCAGCATAGTCTTAAAGTATTATAGCACGACTGTACATAATACTTTACTAATGTGCATTTCCGTTATATCATATTGGATATAACGGAATTAAATTAAAAGCGGGAGAGATGTTGTATGCCATCAGTAGAAAGCTTTGAATTAGATCATACGATTGTAAAGGCACCTTATGTAAGACATTGCGGAGTTCACAATGTAGGTAGTGACGGTATTGTAAATAAATTTGATATTCGTTTTTGCCAACCGAATAAACAAGCAATGAAACCAGATGTTATTCATACGTTAGAGCATTTATTAGCATTTAATTTACGTAAATATATTGATCGTTATCCGCATTTTGATATTATCGATATTTCACCGATGGGCTGCCAAACAGGATATTATCTTGTAGTAAGCGGAACACCGACAGTTCGAGAAATCATTGATTTATTAGAACTAACATTAAAAGATGCGGTTCAAATTACAGAAATTCCAGCTGCAAATGAAACACAATGTGGTCAAGCGAAGCTTCATGACTTAGAAGGAGCACAACGCTTAATGAATTTCTGGTTAAGCCAAGATAAAGCTGAACTTGAGAAAGTGTTTGGATAAAATAAAAAACTGCCTGTGAAAGGGCAGTTTTTTATTTTATTAAGAGCGAACATGTTCTTTTTTTATGAAAGTATACTAGACACTCCAACATATAAAACAAAGGCAGAACAGAGAAAATAAACAAATGCTTTCGTTTTTTGCTGCTCTTTTATTTCATCGATTCCAAAAAGGATACACATAATACTTAAAAGGATAAACACGTAAGGTAAAAGAATAGTGAAGTTTGCAAAGAAGCTAAATAGGGCGAGAGAAAGAGCGATAGTGGCGATTATAATTTGAATGTTTTTTAACATGGAATCCCCCTTAAGTAGAAAGAAATAGTTACTGAGAGAAAATAGTTCTACATGCTAAATTGGTCGGAAATTCATTTTACATATAGCGAAAGTAATACGATATTAAAACGAATAATATAAGACCAGAAACGAAAGAATACGGGATACTCATTGATTTTCGGCCAGATTTCAATTCATTAATTCCTAGAAGAATAAAGGAGCAACTGAGAATAAATTGTACGTATGGGAGAAGTGAAAAATTATCGGTAACATGGATATAAGTATTTAGAGTGAGTAAGAGAAGCATGAGAAATGCTAAAAAACTCCGTAATATAGTTAGAGTTAGCATTGTATAGCCTCCTTTAGACCATTTATCGGAATATTTCTGTGAAACCAATAAATAAAGCAGCGGCACCTGCTAGTAGAGCGAGCACACTACCTCCTGTTTGCCGTTTTAATATTTCCTCTAAACTTATGGTGAGGGCCATAACTCCTAAAGAGATAAACATATACGGCATTATTTCTCTATTACTAGTAAAAAATCCATAGATTGCTATACATAAAGCAATAAGTGATAAAGTAATCCGTACTCCTTTTATCATAAAAGACCTCCTCTATTTTATGTAGGTAATGATGAGAACAATCCAACTGAATGCTCCAGCAGCGATACAAATAACCCCAGTTCCGTACTCCTTTTTCTTTATTTGTTCAAATGCGATGAGAAACATTAAAGCCCCTAATAGAAATTGTGAAAGAGGTAAAAAATTATTTTGACCTGTATATAATCCAATTGCCGACATAACGATCACAGTGAGTGCTACTATGATGCGAAGTATACGAAGCATATTAGGAATTCTCCTTATTCTTTTTTGTATAAGGATTATCTTCTAGTTTATCGACCGAATGTTTATAAGCGTAGCCTTTATTAATTGTCATGATGGAGAGTACAAGGATGATTAGGACGATGATAATACCGATAATTAATATTTTGAACATAAAACCCCTCCTTTTCTTTATTTTACATAATTTTGTAATTGATGAAAACAATAGAAAATAAAAGGATGAAAGAAGGGTGTTACATGGAGACGAAAAAAACATATTATATATCAATAGGAAATGGTCAAATTTCACAAGTGAAGACGGCGGATACGTATAATTTTGAGATTTCCGCAAATGATGAGGAAATTACGGAATTAAGAGAGCACTTTGATCAAGCATATGTAGAAGATTTAGGGTCATTTGTACGCTCCCACGTTCCATTCGTTGAGTATCATCACGATTCAAATAATGACCGATATGATGAACAACTACAAAAAGCATATAAAATGATTTACGATTTAGGAAATCATGAGACGAAAGAATTAGTCGCGCAAATGGGAATAATCAATGGATTGTAATTGGATAATATTATGCAGAAAAGCGAGAATATGCTACAATTTGTGGTAGGAAAAACTTGTAACCATCAATAGGGGAGTAATGGCATGTACAAATTTAAAGATTATTACCACAACACTGTACAATTATCGTTTGAACGTTATCCATTTTCTCCTGAGCCAAAGCATGTTTGGGTTGTATGCCGGTACGGGGATCAATGGTTATTAACGCATCATTTACGTCGCGGTCTTGAATTTCCAGGTGGTAAAGTAGAACTAGGGGAAACACCGGAAGAAGCGGCAGTTCGAGAGGTTCATGAAGAAACCGGCGGCATAGTTTCTGATTTAACTTACTTAGGACAATATAAAGTATCTGGAAAAGACAAAATAATCATTAAAAACATTTATTTTGCAACAATTAGTGCGGTAGAAGAACATACGCATTACGAAGAAACGAAAGGGTCTGTTTTATTAAAAGACATTCCTGACAACATTAAAACGAATAGAAAATTTAGCTTTATAATGCGCGACGATGTATTGGCGCGTACGATGAAACATATAGAAGAAATCGGCTGTTTTACGAAGTAAAGTGGCCGGTTTCTTTTTTTGTGTGTAAGAATAAATGTAAATATATCTTTATATTATTTTGGGTATATTATACAATTTTGTGAAGATATATTTGCATTTTAGGAGGGGAAAGATGGAGAATAGAAAAGAAACGACTGTTGCTGTGTCTATGGTTAAATTAAATGTCTATGCATTTCTTATAATATTTGTTTTGGCATTTGGAATTAGTTTTTTACATGCACTTCTTTCAGGCGGGGTTCAAGTTGAAATTACGTTACCAACTGTGTTTCTTTTTATTAGCGCAATGATTGTTCTCGTTTGTATTCATGAGGCAATACATTTAATTGGCTTTCGCTATATCGGAGGTGTTCCGTGGAGTGAACTAAAATGGGGCGTTAATTGGAAATTAGGTGTTGCATATGCTCATTCTAAACAGGCGGTTACAGTAGAGCAAATGAAGAAAGTGTTAATGCTTCCGTTTTTACCAACTGGAATTTTGCCAATTGTATTGGGAATAGCTATGAATCTGGAGCCACTCTCATTTTTAGGAATTCTACTAACAGCAGGTTGTATCGGCGACATTGCCTTATATCAAAAAGTTTCAAAATTTCCAGATGATGCGCAAGTGATAGATCATCCGAGTAAACCGCAGTTTACAGTATATGAATAATAAGAGGAGGCGTTTTTGAACAACTGCCTCCTCTTATTATTTTTTGTCGGTGAATCAATATATTGTGAAAATTGTTGATATAATTTAATTACTATTATTGTGTTTTTATCTCCACCTCTAAAAACGAAAGCACCTCCAACAAATCATCTATGACACGTGAATGCTTAAAATCACCCCAAAACGAATCTTTTTTCCAAACACCAAGAATCCCTACTTGTTCAGAACCAAGCACATCGTTTTCTGGATGATCTCCAACGTAAAGACATTCTTCTGCCTTAACATCTAGCCTTTGCAAAGCACGTTCGAAAATTTCAGGATGAGGTTTTTTAATTTTTTCAGCTTCTGAAACGAGAATGGTGTTTGTATACGTATGTATATGTAGTGCTCGAAGGTTTCTCATCTGAAATTCAGTAAAACCATTTGTGATAATACCAATTTTAATGTTTCGCTGTTGTAACTGTTGAAGTAGTTCATGCGTGTTTTTGAAAGGAATACAATGATGTTGGAAGTTTGTCATGTAGTCGTGCAGCAGTTGCTCTTGCGTTAAAGTAGTAATGTTGTATTCGGAAAGGAGAGTAGCATATACGTTATCCTTCCACGTATAGCCATTATTATCGAGTTTAAGAAATCGAGAACAATACTCGGATTTTTCTATGCCCATCAAATGTGAGGCGAAGCGATTATATTGGTCACAAATAAATCGTTCTAAAGATCGGCGCCGATCTAATAATGTGCCATCTAAGTCGAATAAGATTGCACGAATCATGGGAAACCTCCTTACAGTTTTTATCCCGCTATTTGCCGGGCAGTAAGACCCCCACCTCAAAATTCAGCGGAAGCAAAGAAGTTAGGTGGGGGCCCTGCTGCCCGTAAACGCCCGATTGGTGAGGGCTGATAATCAGTGGGGGATGAACAAAACCCCCACTGATTAAAGTTTCACTTTATCATTAATTATCGCATATTCACAAAAAAATGATTATGATATTTTGTAGAATGGAATAATGGGGGATTGTATGAAGAAACTGTATGGCAAGTTAGTATGTTGTATTATAGCAAGCAGTTTAGTTGCAGGATGCGATAGTGCTATCGAGGTTACGAAAGAAAAAGAAATTTGTAAAACAGAAGAAGATTGCACGCAAATAGGAGATAAAAGATTACAAAAAGTATATAAAAAGATAGAGGGACTTTCAGAACTTGAAAAAGTAGAGGATTATGACATAGAAGAGTATGAAAGTATGAATATGAAAGAGGCGGAACAGAAAAAAGAAGAGGATGACAATTACTTCTTTTTAGCTTCTTATTATATCGATGATGATGAAATTGTAGATCCTTATTTTGAAAAATTGGATCGTAAGAGATTGAATAAAGTTTTGGCAGATGACGAAGTAGCAAAAGATGATTTGTTAAGTCAGCGACAAGATAGAGAGTATCATGAAACCTTATGGGACATGTATCGCACTCTCGTCCCAGTGAAATATCGTGAGAATATAACAGGATTTGGTCTAATAACAGATGGTTATGATGGCGTTGTTGCCCATGTCATGCCAAGTATGGATGACCCGAGAGATTGGGTGCTTAGTTTAGATGTGCTTGATTCTGGGGTGAATATAGATGAAGTGATGAAAACATTAATTCATGAAACGGCTCACGTATTAACGATTGGACATAAACAAGTACCAGTGGATAGAAAGTATTTAGAGGCGTTTGATGAAGAGAAAGACATTTCATCATATCGAAATAAATGTAAAACGGTGTTCGTGAAAAATGGATGTGTGAGAAAAAGTTCGTATATTAACCAATTTTATAATGAATTTTGGAAACCAATTGAGCAAGAGTGGACAGAAAAGAAAGTAGAAGAAAGTGAAGAGGCACAAATTGAATTTTATAAAGAAAAGCATGATGATTTTGTATCACTATATGGAACAACAAATGTAACGGAAGATATCGCAGATACATTTACAGCGTTCATTTTACAAGATTCAAAAAAGGTGAAAGAAGGTACAGAGTTAAAATATAAGAAAATTGCTTTCTTCTATCAGTTTCCTGAGCTTGTAAAAATGAGAGCGGAAGTGCTGTCGGGATTATATGATGTTTCAAAAACGATAGAACAACAAAGTGGAGACTAATGTGAGTTATGCTTTCGATATAGTTTCGTTAAAGAAAAGCGTGAAGAATTTTTAATTCTTTGCGTTTTTTCTTATGTTGATAAAATTGAAAATTCTGTATTTTAATTAAAAAGAAGAAGGAACTGGAGGCATAAAAGAGAATTAGTATAAAAATGTCACAATTTAGACACAATTATAATGCGCGTGTTGTAGGGACTATAATTTTACTCTCGAGGAGGTAATGAAACGTATGAAAACGATTCTTGCTGTTGCTGGTCTCATTTGGGTAATGTCTCACGGTTTTCCGATTTTTGAAGGGGAGCAAATTCGTAGTGCTTTGAATGAAAAGTTTAATGATTATCATGTGATAGATCGAAAAGATAATGTCGTTACAGTACGTGTGAAAGACTGTTTCCATACAGTTACGGTTGCGGATGGAAACATTACAAATGAAACGAAAATGTGTGATAAAAGGTAAAAGAAAGAAGCTGACTATAGCGCACTGTTTTGAGTCAGCTTCTTTTTCTTTTTCCAATTAGAATTTTTTCAACTGCCTCAACAAATACATACATAAGAGTTGCAAGAACACATGTGAGTAGTACGCTAAGTAAGACGAGTGTGAAGTTAAAGACTTGGAATCCGTAGCTAATTAAGTAGCCAAGTCCTTGTTTGGAAACGAGAAGTTCTCCGAAAATAACACCGACCCAGGATAAACCAACGTTTACTTTTAACGTTGAGATAATTGCTGGAAAAGATGCAGGGAGAACGACTTGCTTATAACATTGCCATTTATTTGCACCAAATGTGTCCATCACTTTTATATAGTTAGAATCGACTTCTTGAAATGCACTGTAAATAACGAGAATGGTAATGATGATGGAAATGATTACTCCCATTGCGATAGAAGATGAAATGTTTGGACCGAAAATAACGATGATGATTGGACCGAGTGCAACTTTTGGCATTGCATTTAGGACGACGAGATAAGGATCAAGTACGCGGGCTAGAAGTGGCATCCACCAAAGGAACGTGGCAATAATAGCACCAAGTACTGTTCCGAGAATGAAGCCTACTCCTGTTTCCAGTAATGTCGTCCATATGTGGACCCAAAGTGAACCGTCGATCCATTTCGTTAAGAAGAGATCCCAAATACTCGAAGGAGAGCTAAAGAGTAAAGGATCAATCCATTCTTTTTTACTAGCTATTTCCCATAGTGCAAAGAAAAGAATAAGTAGTAAAAGTTGTAGCGAGCGAGCAATCCAAGCGCGTCTGCGTTCGTTCTTTCGAAATTGTTCATGTAGTTGTTTTATATTATCCAAGTCGTTCCAGCTCCTTCCATATATCTTGAAAGAGGGCTGGGAAATCGTAGTGATGGCGTGCTTCTAACGGTGATAAAGAACGGATACTTTCCGGGACGATAAAGGTTTTTGCGATTTTTCCGGGATTCGCTTGCAGTAAATAAATACGATCACTCATCGCAATCGCTTCTTCAATATCGTGAGTAACAAGTAGTGATGTTTTCTTATATTTATTTAGTAAGTTGAAAACGAGTTCTTCTAGTTTTAACTTCGTTTGATAATCGAGTGCGGAGAATGGTTCATCTAGTAATAAAATTTTCGGATCAGTCGCTAATGTTCGAACGAGAGCGGCACGTTGACGCATACCGCCGGATAGTTCACGAGGATATTGTTCTTCTACACCATGCAGACCGACTTGTTTTAAAAGGTTTAAAGTATGTTCTTTCATCTGCTCATCATAAATCTTTCGAATATGAAGTCCGAGCATAATATTTTCTTCAATCGTTTTCCAAGGGAATAAGTAATCTTGTTGCAACATATATCCCATAGATGATGTTTTCGTTGTAATCGGTTCACCATCTAAAAAGACGATACCGTCAATTGGATCAAGTAGCCCAGCAATGATTGAGAGGAGCGTTGTTTTACCGCAACCACTTGGACCGAGTATAGAAATAAATTCGCCTTCTTCCACTTGTAAGCTCATATCTTCGAGAATAAGTTTGGCATTCTCTTTTGCAAAAAAACAGTGAGAAACGTTACGTATTTGTAAAAAACTCATACCCTTCGCCTCTATTTCTTAATAACGCTTTCGGCAATTTTTGTATTGACGAGCGCTTCATGTGGGACTTCTTTTTGTAATTCGCCAGCGTCTTTCATAATAGTTTGGAGCTGTTTCCATTCTTCCGCATCTAATAGTGGATTTGTTGCATAAGAATGTTGCTTTTTGTACCGTTCAATTACTTTTACTGTTATGTCTTTTGAAGTGTCTTTAAATAGCGGGGAAACGGCATCAGCAATTTCTTCTGGACTATGTGTATCAACCCATTGTTGTGCTTTATAGAGCGCACGTGTGAACTTTTCAGCAGCAGCTTTATCTTTCTTTAAGAAACTTTCTTTTGCCATGAACGTTGTATAAGGAACAGTACCAGATTCATTTCCGAATGAAGCGACGATATAACCTTTACCTTCTTTCTCAAGTATACTTGCAGTCGGTTCAAAGAGCTGTACAAACTCTCCAGTACCAGATGCGAAGGCATTTGCAATATTAGCAAACTCGATATTTTGAATTAAGTTTGTATCTTTATGAGGATCAATGCCGTTTTTCTTTAAAACATATTCCCCCACCATTTGCGGCATGCCGCCTTTACGCTGTCCTAAAAACGTAACACCTTTTACATCATTCCAATTAAAAGAGTCTAGTTTTTTACGTGAAACTAAAAATGTCCCATCTGTTTGTGTAAGCTGTGCGAAGTTAATGACAGGGTCTTTCGCTCCTTGTTGATGAACGTAAATAGACGTTTCAGAACCGACGAGAGCAATATCAATTCCGCCAGATAATAGGGCGGTCATCGTTTTATCGCCACCAGCTGTTGTTTGTAGGTCAATATTTAGTCCTTCATCTTTAAAAAATCCTTTTTCAATCCCAACATATAATGGGGCATAGAAGAGAGAATGGGTAACTTCGCCGACGCGAATGTTTTGAGTTTGTTCTTTAGTACCTTCTTTTTTACTACTACAAGCAGCAAAAGTAAAAACAGCTAGTAACATGATGCAAAAAATCGCGATTAATTTTTTCACTATATAACACCTCCTAGAAGTCACTCTACAAGCATGATATGTAGGTAAGTGCCCATATGTGAGTGTAGATAGCAGGAATTTTTTGGGTGGTAAAGAAGTACAAATATAAGGGGTGATAAAATGGAGTACGAATACGATGATAGCGTACATTTACATCTTGATTATTTCGGGACAGAATGTGATATGGAATCGATTGCTTATAAGAGGAAGAATGAAGACGTATGGGATGTGTATTTTAATTTTGGAGTATACGGTATTCAGAAAGACGATGTAGAGTTAGGGAGATTTATGGACGAATATGCTGGTCATTACGTTTTTTCTGTACATGCTCGCGATCTTAGCTGGGAATTTGGAAGTGCCCAGTTTGAAGAGTGGGTTTTGAAAAATCGGATAGTAGAAAAAACGCTACAAAAATAGGAGGAATTTTGTGATTGGATTTCTCATCTTATTATTTATTTTTGTGGCCGGATTTTTTATCATGCAAATGCTTATTTACCGATTTGCAAAGAAAAACATCCATAAATATACAAAAATAAAATGGTTTCATATGTGGCTACATATGAATATGAAAAAAGGTCCGAGATTAGATTTTTTTGATTTTGTAATTATAGTACTCGTATGTATCGTATGGAAAATATGGCTGCTTCCTTTTATATAATACACATGCTAATCATTTTCTCTTTTATCATAAAATAACGAAAAGAACCTGTCTTGTGGCAGGTTCTTTTCGTTATAGTAATAGTTGTTAAAAATGAGCAACGCCTTTTTATTAATTTTTTCGTATTTTCATGTGAAATCTTTAATAGCATTAAGGATTTCTAAAAAGTAGTTATTATATCATAAAGTGGAATGCTGAAATTAACCTTTTCAAGAATGAATAATTTGTATACCACAATTTAACTATTGATTAAGGAAGTATTAAGGAAATATATTTATAGTAGAAGCAAGTTTGCAGACGAAATATAGGATATATGTTATTTTAATACAAATAGTTTTTTCGATGCGGGGTGAAATTAATACATAGAAACGAGGGAATGAATTGAAATATGGTTCTACACTTTTTCATCTTCCAAAAAGAAATATATTAATTTCTAGCATTATAAGTAGTATGGTGACATTATTAGTAATAACTATGCTGTTTATGATTTTAAAGGTTTTTAATTTAGACATGATGAAAGATCATTTAAATCAAAAGCTTGTTTTAAGTGTTATGATGATTTCCATATGGGGCATAACATTTTATATTACTCATTTCAATAAAAAAGAGATGTCTATATGTAAGGCATCCCTGAGAGTGCATTTTATATTATTTTTGCTAGCTCATACAGTAGCATTATTTTATATTGTCATGCAAGTTAATATGAGTTTCATAGAGACAATGAATTGGATTTACATTTATAATATGCAGTTTATATTAAGTGTTGTAGTAATTTATGCAATATATATTCTTGTATATAATTTAATAGGTAAGGTTTTTCTAAGTATGGTTTTAACGAGCTGTACGTTAGTCATTTTAGGTATTGTGAATTATTTGAAGCTTATTTTCAGGGGTGATCCGTTATATCCTTCTGATTTCACACAAATTACGCATATGCAATCTGTTATACCGATGGTGATGGACTATTTTAGCTGGAGTTATATTTTTGTCATTATCTTAAGTATCGTAGCTTGTATTGTTGCAGGGATATATATGAGAAGATATATTCAAAATGTAAAGATTCATCTAGGAATAAGAGCCTTATTAGTAGTAGGATCTATTTTTGTTCTATATGCGTACGGTAATTTTGCGAATACATTTATGAATAAAGTATTTCAAAAGTCAGGTGTAGATTTTGTTTTGTGGAATCAAAATGAGAACTATGCTTCAAATGGTTTTGTACTAGGGTTTATTAGCAATTTAGATACAACAGTTATGGAAAAACCAAAAAATTATTCTAAAGAAAATATGCTTCAAATAGCAAACGATATAAAAAAACAATATAGTGGAAATATAGGGAACGAAAAGAAAAAAGAGAAACCGAATATTATTTTTGTAATGAGTGAATCGTTTTGGGATCCGACGAAAGTAACCAACCTTTCATTTAGTGAAGATCCTGTACCAAATTTACATCATTATATAGAAAACTTTCCTGGTGGACAAACTATTTCTCCTACATTTGGGGGAAATACGGCGAACGTTGAATTTGAGGCATTAACGAGCTATTCAATGAGTTTGTTAAAGCCAGGTTCTATACCATATCAGCAGGTTATTACAAATAAGAAAGAAATTCCATCAATCCCTACGGCGTTGAAAAAAGAAGGTTATTACACAAGTGCAATTCATTCATTTGGTCGCACATTCTTTAAACGTGATGATGTATATAAGGTGTTAGGATTTGATAAGTTTAATGCAGATGACACGATGGAAAATGTGGATATTGATGGAGATTATATTAGTGATTTAGCGATGAGTAAAGAGATAATTGCTGAGTTAGAGAAACAAAAACAACCTACATTTATTCATGCAGTTACGATGCAAAATCATTTTCCATTTACAGAGGGCCGATTTGGTGAAAACCTAATAGAAATTAGCGGTCTAGAAAATGAAGAGTCAAAGGGAGAATTAGAGACATATACAGAAGGATTAAGACGTTCAGATGAGGCTCTTCAATATTTAATAGAGCAACTAGATAATTTAGACAGACCTACATTATTAGTATTCTTTGGAGATCATCTTCCATCATTAGGAACAAATAAATCTTTTTATAAAGAAAATGGGTATATAACGAATGAAAAAACACCGAGTGAACGTTTATCAATGGCGCAAACGCCGCTATTAATGTATGCAAACTTTGATATGCCAAATGATAATTTAGGTTTAGTAAGCCCAATCCATTTTTCTAATCTTATTTTTGATTATACAGGATTAAATAAATCCTTATTTTATCAATTTTTATCGGAACTTTACAAGGAAATACCAGTGCTTAGAGATGAATTAAAAGTTGATAAAAATGGAGAAGTAATCAATGATTTAACAAAGAAACAAAAAGAAATGTTAGAGCAATATAAAATGCTTCAATATGATTTACTCGTTGGAAATCAATATAGTAAAGATATCCTCTTTAAATAAAAGAAACAAAAAGAACTTGTATAACGATACAAGTTCTTTTTTCATAGTATTTAACGGGGTAACCAGACAAGCTGGGTTTAGGGAGTATTACTTGTACATTTAGTATATATGAAAATGTAATCGTTTTATTTGTGTGTTTGTGAGAAATGTGTGAATTTTATGTTTTGTAAAAAAACGATTATGTTAACTTTCATTCTTGTATTGCAGTTGTTATGCCTGTAAAAATTTTATCAGTTCTTTATTTAAGTCATCCGCTTGATCGATTGGTGAACCATGGCCACTATTTGTAAGAGCATGTAACTGAGAATTTTTAATTCGTTGTTGCGTAAGCTCAGCACTTTTGTAAGGAATTAGTTGGTCGTGAACGCCGTGGAAGATTTTTGTTGGGACGTTAATTTTATTTAAATCTTTCGTTACATCTTCATTTGCAGCTGCTTGTAAAATTTTGATAAGGGCATAAGAAGCGGACTGCATACCGAGATAAGAAAACCATTCAAGGGTTGCGGCTCCTAAGTTTCTATTAAAAAAGGATAAAGATACATCATTTAAAAATTTTGGTAAATTAGCATACATTTGATTAATAAGAGCATCTGCTTGTTCTTTCGGTACACCGTAAGGGGACTCTTGATTTTTAACGAAAGAGGGGGAGACAGCGTCAATTAATGCGAGCTTAGAAATACGGTGCCCGTTATAGCGAGACATATAGCGAATAGAAAGAGCACCACCAACTGAGAAACCGACTAACGTAGCGTTCTCTACTTGGAGTGCTTCTAGAACAATTGCGATATCATCGGCTAATCGATCATACGTGTAACCAGTCCATGGTTTATCAGATTGCCCATTCCCTCGTATATCCATGGCGATACAGCGAAAGCCATGCTCGGGTAAAACATTGAGTTGATATTGATACATTTGATGATTTAAAGGCCATCCGTGAACGAAGAAAACAGTCTTACTACCTGGACCAGGATTAACGTCTTGCACAAAAATATGCACATCTTTCTCGACAGTAATAAACATAAATGTCCCCCTATTTTATGAATATGCTCGATCCCAAAAGCGTTGTTTTGTCATAGCTTTAATAAATTCATTTGCTAGTCGTATAGGGTCTTGTTCTATTAAAACACCAGGATTTCCTTCGATATTTAAAGATTGAATAATAGACGAGCCGTTTTGGAAGGAGCCAATTGGCTTAAAGTGATTATATGATTCTACGACAAATGAACTTGCTTTGTTAAGAAAATGATCATCCATCTTTCCGCCGATAAGAAGTAATCCATCATAAAGGAGTGGTGAGCCTGTTAAGAAAGTATCATTTACTTCCCACTGTCCATTTGGCGTTCCCTGCACTATGCCTAATCGTTCGGAAACGATCACTGGTTGAAGACCTACTTGTTTGAACTGATTTATTATATATTGTGCGCTGGGCCCATCATATCCATTTGCAACAATGACACCTACTCGTAATGTATTAGGACTAAAGGTCGTATTTGCCATACTGAGTGCTGGAGATGATTTTGTAACGTTGGATTCTTGCACATTTGGGATTTTTGCCCCGATAGCTTCTGCAACTAAAGTAGCCAATTCTGTACTAATATGTCCAATCATATCCACGACTTGTTGGCGGACAGATTTACTTTTGACTTTTCCTAATTCAAAGGAGAAAGCCTGCATAATGTGGATTTTTTCGACGTGACTCATACTATTCCAAAATAAACGAGCTTGAGAGAAGTGGTCTTTGAAGCTAGCAGCAGTTTCCCTTGTTTTATGACCAGATACAGTAGAAGGATATGTAACGAATCCCCCCTTTGTCCCAGGTACAGTATAAGGAGAATTATTTGCTAAGGAATTGTTATGGTAGGCAACTTTTCCTTTGTCGATTATATATTTAGACGCACCATCTCTTTGGTTGTTATGAAATGGGCATATCGGGCGGTTAATCGGTAGTTCTTGATAATTTGTACCAACGCGTGCTAATTGTGTGTCTGTATAAGAAAAGAGTCTACCTTGTAAGAGAGGGTCATTGGTAAAGTCAATACCACGGACGATACTTCCAGGGTGTAGTGCCACTTGTTCAGTTTCAGCGAATACATTATCTACATTGCGATTTAAGGTCATTTTCCCAATGATTTTAACGGGAAAATCTTCTTCAGGCCAAATTTTCGTTGCATCTAATATATCGAAGTCGTATTTAAATTCGTCCTCTTCTTCTAAAATTTGAATGCCAAGTTCGTACTCAGGGTAGTTTCCAGCATTAATATTTTCCCACAAATCACGGCGATGGTAATCTGGATCAGCACCGCCTAGTTTTTGTGCTTCATCCCAAATTAACGAATGAACGCCGAGCTTTGGTTTCCAATGGAATTTCACGAATCGTGACTTTCCATTTTTATTAACTAGACGAAATGTATGAACTCCAAATCCTTGCATCATTCGAAAGCTTCTTGGAATTGTACGATCGGACATAATCCACATCATCATTGCAGCTGATTCTTGATTGTTGGCGATGAAGTCCCAAAAAGTATCATGTGCTGTTTGGCCCTGTGGAATTTCATTATGTGGCTCTGGTTTAAGGGCGTGAATAAGATCAGGAAATTTAATGCCATCTTGAATAAAGAAAATGGGAATATTATTTCCTACTAAATCAAAATTTCCTTCTTCTGTATAAAATTTAACGGCGAATCCTCTTACATCTCGATTCGTTTCATTTGCTCCTTTTGATCCAGCTACTTCAGAGAAACGAATAAAAAGCGGTGTTTTTTTTGAAGGGTCTTGTAGAAAGTGGGCCATTGTTAGCTTTTCTAAAGATTCATATAACTCAAAAATGCCATGTGCTCCGTATCCTCGTGCGTGAACGACTCGCTCTGGAATTCGTTCACGGTCAAAGTGAGAAAGTTTTTCTCGCATAAGGAAATCTTCTAGAAGGGTAGGGCCACGATCACTGGCAGTTAAAGAGTTTTCATCATTTGAAATTTTAACACCTGTATTTGTTGTCATCTCTTTTCCTTCATTCTCACGCGTGAAAGATTGGAGTTGTTCTGTCTTTTTATTTTTTTTGCCGTCCATAAAAAACACCTCCCATAATATACGTATTATTGTTTATGTTTTTTATGCTTGTATATAGCATGAAGATATTGCATAGTTGGGATGATTTTCCTCAAATGTTCGATTTATCTTTGTTTGTCTATGAAAATCATTTATTATAATAAATGGTATTCTTCGAGATATTATTTTGAAGGGGTGTTGAAGTGAAAGAAAGTTTTCTATCATATAAAGAAGAAGAAAGGAATGCAAAAATCCTTTTATGGGTGTTATATGTCATTGTTATTGTATATCAAATTTTCTATGCAATCGTATTAGACGATAAATCAATAATGGATAAGGGGTACAACATAGTATGGCAAGTTATTTGCGGAGTAGCAATACTGTGCGTGAATATATATTTAATGAAAAAAGAGAAGGCCAACCTTGTTAAATATGCATGGATATTTGCATACATAGGGATAGAAATCGCTAATATATTTTCGTATGTTTTTTATAATAAGGCGGCGTTTGATGCAACAAATATAATAGAAATTATTCTCATTTTCTTTGTACCCATATTTTTAAATAAAAAATTTTATGTGATTTTACTTTCTTCTATTGTAGGAAAATATTTGATTTATTTATTTGTATTAGAGGAAGTAAAAGCATTTATGTACCTTATTATGTATACACTTATGTTAATAGCGGCATATATCATTTTAAACCGATTTTTACAATATCTTTCAGCTGTAAAGGAAAGTATTACGATTGCTAGTGAATCGCAAAAATTAGCGGTAATTGGGAAAATGGCAGCGACGGTTGGACATGAAATTAAAAATCCACTCGCTTCATTAAAAGGATTTACACAATTACAACGAGAGAAGCATGAAGAGGATCCTATTTATAAACGTATGATTTTTGAAATAGAAAATATGAATAATATGATAAGTGAGTTGATGGAAGTTGCTACATGCAAACCTTCTATTTATAAGAAACATGATGTGGGGAAAATTGTATTACAAGTAATAACAAGTCTTCGCGAAAAAATGAATGAATTAAACGTACAGTTTATTTCTAATGTGGAAGAAAAAACAATAGAAATTGAATGTGATGAACGAAGAATAAGAGGAGTCTTTTTATATACGATAAAAAATGCTTTAGAGGCAATGGAACAAGGTGGCATATTACATGTAAGATTAGAAAATAAAGGGAAAGAGGATGTAATGATCAGCGTGATTGATAATGGTCATGGTATTAAGCAAGAAAACTTAATTCGTGTTACAGAGGCCTTTTATACAACGAAACAAGATAAAATTGGTCTGGGACTTACGGTAGCGAATCGAATTGTCACCGAGCACCTTGGTGAGCTGCATATTTCAAGTGAAAGAGATACTGGAACGAGAATAGACATCATTCTCCCAAGGAAGTGTGGAAATACTGAAATCCAAGTGGAAGAAAAGCTAGGAGTTACCATATGAATAAAGGCTATATATTTAAAAATGAAGAAATAAAGGCGCTGAAAGCATTTTTAAGTTTATTTTTCATTATATTTTTTGTATATGATCTTGCCTATGAATTTATCGTACCATTAATCGGTGGAGAGCAAGAAGGCGTAGGAGAGTTTGAAGATGGCTTAGGCTTATGGCTTTACTTTTTGATGGTGGTATTGTTTTGTATTGGAATATACTTTATGAAATGGAAGAATGTTTTTGCGGTAAAGTATATTATTCTAATTGGCTATAATGTATTAGATTGTATCCATAACATTATGATTTATTATGGTAGCGATGCAGAATTTGACGGTGGAAATATAGTAGAAGGATTTTTTATTTTGTTCGCACCAATCTTTGTGAATAAAAGATATTTCTGGTTAGTTCCAGCGATACTTGTCGGAAAGTATGCTCTTACAGGAATCATTATTCAATCTTCTCTCGTTTTAATTCCAATGGCATTATATAGCGTATTTACTATCATATGTTGGATTATATTTTTGAGGGTTCAGTCTTACGTTCGTACGCTTGAGATGATGGATAAAGAAATAAAACAGACAGAAAAACTAGCAGCTGTTGGAAAGATGGCAACGGTTATTGGTTATAAGATTAGAAGACCTTTAGCAAACTTAAAAAAACTTGTGAATAAACAAGCAGACAAGCATCCAGAGGATAAAATTTATAGTGATATTATGAAACAAGAAGTAGATCGGATTCATATAATTGCTACAGAACTTAGTGGATTTGAGAAATCTAAATCACTAGAATCAGAAACTCATAACATACAAGAAATTATCTCTTATGTTATTCGAGTTATGGAAAAGCCTGCTTTAAAACAAGGAGTCTATATACAAGGTATTTACAGTAAAGACTTACCATCAATTACATGTGATGAAAAACGATTAAAACAGGTCTTTTTTAATTTAATTAAAAATGCAATTGAAGCAATGTCAGTTGGCGGAACAATTACGATTAAAGTTACTGTAAAAGATGGAATCATCATTCAAGTGAAAGATGAGGGATGCGGCATTCCGAAAGATAAAATTCCAAAGTTAAATGAAGCCTTTTATACAACGAAAGAAACAGGAACTGGTCTAGGTTTAGTAGTTACAGAAAAAATTATTAAAGACCACAACGGTAAAATGAGTTTTGAAAGTGAAGTTGGGGTTGGAACGACGGTTGAGGTTATGTTACCACTGCATTAAATAGAAAAAACATCACTTCCAAATAAGTGATGTTTTTCTATTTTATCTTGCTATTTGTGGATAGTAAAAATCTCATTTTATCGATAAAGAATGTATGATGTATTTCTAAGATCAAAATGTTTTTTTAAGTTTTTATTATGGATTTTTCAGTGAAAAATTTAGACTATAAAAATTAATTGTTTTTTTCTAAAAAAACTATTTTCTTTTTTGGGTTTTAATGGTATATTCAAAACACGATAAATAAATACCTATTTTTGGCACACTATTCGAAAGGATAGGTCGCAAAGCTAAGAGTCTAAAGTAATGAAAATTACTATGATAGTCTGGTTGCAGTTTGGATTTTCACACATAGTTGTATGTATGAAAATCGAAGAGGCAACCGGATTTTTTATTGTCTCAAAAAGAAAAAATAAATGGGCACACTATTCGAAAGGATAGGTCGCAAAGCTAAGAGTCTAAGGTAATGAAAATTACTATGATAGTCTGGTTGCAGTTTGGATTTTCACACAT
>NZ_JAKUDW010000057.1:0-34029 GCF_022662595.1 Bacillus cereus group sp. BfR-BA-01524
CGCCGTGATAAATGGAGTATTATTCAAATTTTACACCACTTGCATTTAGTTGAACAATCTGTCACGTCTGCCCTTGTATATGCTTTACAAAAAAATGAAAGAAACATGACTCCATTTAAAGACCTCCAACTTACGCTTGATCGCACACATAAACGAGAAGCTCCTCAGCAAATGCAACCAACAGAAACTTTAATGAAAAAACAGCAGGGAATTCAATTACTAGAACATTCACGACAAGAACTATTACATGCGCTTCATAGTGTTATAGATGAAAAAGATCTATTTGAAAATGGATTAAAGCATCCTGTTTTTAATGATCTGAATTTGTATCAATGGATTCAATTTCTTGATTTGCATGAACAAAGACATCTTACGCAATTAAAAGAGGCGAAACATGCAATTTTGCAGCGCTAAAGTGGAAGAAGTGGGAAACCACTTCTTTTTTTGATACGTGCATAGTTTTCTTTCTTATTTTGGAATACTACATGGAGAAAGAAAAGAAGGAGTTGAAAAAGTATGTCTAAGAAGAAGCGAGAAGAAGAGCGTGCCTGGAAAGCGCGTAAAGAAAATCAACAACCGCACGGAAAAGTGAAGGCTTTTGCTGAATTAGTTGAAGGAACAGAAAAAACGTGATGATTATTTCATCACGTTTTTTGTATGAGTGGAAAGGTTAATAAAAAGGTTGTACCTGTTCCTTTTTCACTTATAATATCAATTTTTCCATTCATAGCTTGAACAACACTGAATACGACCATCATTCCAAGTCCAGTGCCTTTTTCTTTCGTTGAATAGAAAGGCGAGCCAAGACGTTTTACTTGTTCTGAATCCATACCGACTCCTGTATCTTTTATATATAACTGAATATGCTTATGATCAGGAACTAATGTGAAATAAAGATCACCGCCTTTTGGCATAGCTTCAATGCAATTTTTTAAAATATTTAATAAACATTGATTTAGTTTTTGCTTTTCTCCAGCGATAAAAAAAGAAGTGCTTTGCTTTATATAATGAGTACGTACATTTGTTAAATTAGCAAGTGGTGTAATTAACGATAATGCATGTAGTAATTCTTCTTCTAACTGTAATGTTTGTTCTTTTTCAATGCTTGGTTTGGCAAAGGTTAAATAATCTGTAAGAACATGATTTGCTTGTTCGATGCCATTAATGGCAATGTCGATATATAATTTCCGTTCCTGCTCAGTGCATGTATCTGATTGTAACAGTTGTAAAAAACCTTTCGTTGAAGTTAATGGATTGCGAATTTCATGAGAGATAGACGCTGCCATTTCACCAATTAAATGAAATTTTTCAGCATTTATAAGTTCGTTTTGGAGACGAACTTGAGTTTGTAATATGTGTAGTAAATATAAAATTAGGATTGTACCAAGCATTGAACATAACTCATACACAATAATATGCGGTATATAATCAGCCTTATTTGTAACCTTTGAAAGGAAGAAAGGTATCCAACAAAATCCGTATGTGAGACTGTAGATAATAGCAAGTGTTATTTTTATACGATTAGAAGTTCGATTGAAAAATTTATATGTTAATAATAGAACAATAAATAGAAGAACAGAACCGATAAGAGATGGGAAAACACCTACCCCACCTAATAATAAGCGATATATGTTTAATACAACTAAGATAGAACCACCAGCAATAGGCCCTCCCGTTAATGTACCGACAATTAATACAATATGGCGCATATCAAATTGAAAACCATTATTTGTTTTTGCTGCAAATGTAATACAGAGTACGGTAGCGAGGCAACAGAGTACAATGAATATAGCTGAATTTAATTTAGGAGAGCGTTTCCCTTTTTGATTCCAAAATAAATGATATACGAGCATTGTAATAAGGATGAATAATATATTTAAAAAGAGATAAATAATAAAGGATTTCAGTGGGATGCCTCCTCTCTGCTTATATTAAATTAATCATACTATAAAATGAAAGAAATGAAATGATAAATAGCGGAAAAATCAGAAATTTTTACGCTAGTATACAATATGTTACAATAAGCTGTGTCAATGAAAGAAGAAATTCCGTGCACCGCGCGGGAGAGGTTCGCGAACTCCCTCTATAAAAAACTATGGAAACAACAATATCCTTAGGTATTGTTTTGTTTTTTTATTGTGACAGTTCAAGAACGTTCTTTCTTCTTATTTATAGTAGAGAAGGAGAATGAGTGAAATGAAAAAAGAAAAAGCAGTTGTTGTTTTTAGTGGAGGACAAGATAGTACAACATGTTTATTTTGGGCAATAGAGCAGTTTGCAGAGGTAGAAGCTGTAACGTTTAATTACAATCAACGTCATAAGCTAGAAATTGATTGTGCAGCGGAAATTGCAAAAGAGCTAGGAATAAAGCATACGGTACTAGATATGAGTCTATTAAATCAACTTGCTCCAAATGCGTTAACGAGAACGGATATGGAGATTACACATGAAGAAGGTGAATTGCCGTCGACATTTGTAGATGGACGAAATTTACTCTTCCTATCATTTGCTGCTGTATTGGCAAAACAAGTTGGAGCACGTCATATTGTAACGGGTGTATGTGAAACTGATTTCAGTGGTTATCCAGACTGCCGTGACGTGTTTGTGAAATCGTTAAACGTTACTTTAAATTTATCTATGGATTTCCCGTTTGTCATTCACACGCCACTTATGTGGATTGATAAAGCTGAAACATGGAAATTATCAGATGAACTTGGAGCATTTGAGTTTGTTCGAGAAAAAACATTAACATGTTATAACGGAATCATTGGTGATGGTTGCGGTGAATGTCCAGCATGTCAACTTCGTAAAGCAGGATTAGATACGTACCTACAAGAACGCGAAGGAGCGAACAACTAATGGATAACTTTTTTGGATTTCGCATCGTAGAGAATTTGCAAAAAATGGACAAGGATATTCAGCGTAAACAACTCAAATATCATAATAAAAGAGTAATGGTCAGCAAGGAATTTACATTTGATGCAGCACACCATTTACATTGTTATGAAGGGAAATGTAAAAACTTACATGGTCACACATATAAAGTTGTATTTGGAATTAGTGGATATGTAAATGAAATAGGTCTTGCAATTGACTTTGGAGATATAAAAGAAATTTGGAAGAATGAAATAGAAATTTATTTAGATCATCGTTATTTAAACGAAACGTTACCAGCAATGAATACGACTGCTGAAAATATGGTCGTTTGGATTTATGAAAAAATGGCAGAAGCACTAACAAAAGAGAATCGAGTGAACGAATATAAAGGAGCTCGCGTTGAATTTGTTCGTCTATTTGAGACGCCGACTAGTTATGCGGAAGTAAGACGGGAGTGGATGCTCGATGAGTAAAATCCCTGTCTTAGAAATATTCGGTCCGACTATTCAAGGTGAGGGAATGGTCGTAGGACAAAAGACAATGTTTATCCGTACAGCTGGTTGTGATTATAGCTGTGCTTGGTGTGATTCTGCTTTTACGTGGGATGGATCGGCTAAAGATCAAATTAGACAGATGACAGCAGAAGGTATTTGGGACGAGCTTGTTGCAATTGGAGGAGAAAATTTTTCTCATGTTACGATTTCAGGCGGAAATCCGGCATTACTGAAAAATATTGAGTTTCTTCTTTCTATATTAAAAGAAAATGGAATGCGAACGGCAATTGAAACACAAGGGAGTAAATGGCAAGATTGGTTACTTCAAATTGATGAGGTAACAATTTCTCCAAAACCACCAAGTTCGACGATGAAAACAGATTTTCAGAAGTTAGATGCTATTATTCAGAAACTAGCAGGAAAAGATATTAGTTTAAAAGTAGTAGTATTCGATGATCATGATTTTGAATATGCAGTTAAGATGCACGAACGTTATCCAGGTGTACCGTTTTTCCTGCAAGTAGGAAACGATGATACAAAAACAGTGGATGATGCGATGCTTATTAAAAAATTATTAGATAAGTATGAGTGGCTGATTGATAAAGCTGTAAATTGTAAAGAGATGAATGATGCAAAAGTATTGCCTCAGCTTCATGCGTTAGTATGGGGAAATAAACGCGGCGTATAACGAGAAGGGATGTTTAAAATGACAGGAAGATTAGATGAAGATTTAAAAGATATAACATTACTA
The DNA here is from genome assembly GCF_022662595.1 of Bacillus cereus group sp. BfR-BA-01524. Lineage (NCBI taxonomy): Bacteria > Bacillati > Bacillota > Bacilli > Caryophanales > Bacillaceae > Bacillus > Bacillus cereus group sp. BfR-BA-01524. Next base: position 4,123 of record NZ_JAKUDW010000057.1, read on the forward strand.
GGAAATCAAAATACAAAATATTTATTTGAATATAGCCCAGAAATATTAGAGGTATTTGATAATAATCATCCAAACCGTGATTATTTTGTAAAATTTAATTGTCCTGAATTTACAAGTTTATGCCCGAAAACAGGACAACCAGATTTTGCAACAATTTATATTAGCTATATTCCAGAGCAAAAAATGGTAGAGAGTAAATCTTTAAAGTTGTATTTATTTAGTTTCCGCAATCATGGTGATTTCCACGAAGATTGCATGAACGTTATCATGAACGATTTAATTAAATTAATGGATCCACGTTACATTGAGGTATGGGGGAAATTTACACCACGTGGTGGTATTTCAATTGATCCATACTGCAACTACGGTCGCCCAGGGACGAAGTATGAACAAATGGCTGACTACCGCATGATGAACCACGATCTATATCCGGAAACAATTGATAATCGTTAATAGAAAGAAAGGGCCTGTATAGTATACAGGCCCTTTCTTTCTATTATATTATGCATTTTGATTAACGACAGTATAGTTTTTATGACTTACAACTGTAAGAGGTTCCATATCTAGTTCTCTAAAATTCTTCATAATTGTTATATCAACAATAACAGAGTTTTGATTTACTTTTTGAACACGGCCTTGCATTCCACCTTTAAATTCGATGATATCTCCAGTTTCTGCGATCTGCATAAGCAACTCTCCTTGTTACAGTTTTCCCAAAAAAAGAATAAATTTGGGTTTTTTTATTTCCTCCTATTTTGAACCATATTTCCTACTTTGTAAATGTTTCCAAAGTAAAAATTCGAAAAATATTCACTTTTTGTAAGAAAATATGTAGAAAATCCATGTTATTTGAAAAAAATAGCAAAAATGCGGGAATCTTTATATCGAGGTATAATGAAAAAGTAGAATAACCTGCTGAAGTGGGAGAAATTAGAGGCGGTAAAATGATGTTTGAATTTGTGGGGAGTGTTATAGCTTTAATGTTATTTTTATTTTCTTATATGCATTTAAAAAAGATTCGTCAATATGATACGAGTACATATTTTGATGGGATGGATAGTATCCATGCTTCGATAACACATGATAGTGGTGGGGAGATGTAAAGGTATATGACTTTCTTTTCTTGCGTGGTATGATGTTTAGAACTAGTGCATAATAGAGTTCGTAAGTGATGAATGGAGAGTGAAAAGAATGAAGATTTCTTTTATTCGTCATGGTTGTTTAGGTCTTATAAGAGAACCGATGACAATTAATTCATTTCACGAATGGATGAAACAGTATGATTCCGAGTCAATGATACAAAAAGCTAAAATGCCGATAGAAACAATAGAGGCAATTGAAGCAGCGAAATTTGTCTTAACAAGTGATCAAAGGCGTGCTGTACAATCAGCAGCTGAATTAACGGATTCTTTATCTTTTATGCAAAACTCTCTTTTTAGAGAAGCTGAAGTTCCTTCCTACTTTTTTGCTCCGAAGTGGTTGAAATGCACAATTAAGGTATGGATGTTCATTGGACGCACATTATGGATACTTGGCTACCATAAAGATGTTGAGTCTTATAAGGAAGTAAGAGAGAGGGCAAGGCAAGCGGCTTACCTGTTACATCGTTATGCTCTCGTACATGGAAGTATTGCTCTTGTAGGTCATAATTATTTAAATTCGATGATTGGAACGGAGCTGAGGGTAATGGGATGGTCTGGTTCTCCTATTTTGCATAGAAAGCCATGGGGATGTACAACATATACGTTTCACGAGGCGATGGATGGAAATATATTAAATACGAATTTAACATAAAAGCACACGATTTATATAAATCGTGTGCTTTCTTTTTAAGATATAGAAATTTTGACGTTTAATGGTTTTACGAGATGAGCATAAGGTTCGCCTACTAGCATAACAATTTCATCTTTTTTATAACCTAACTTTTCGTATAGTGAATAGGCGCGTGTGTTTTCTAAATTAACAAGTAAAGCGATTTTTTCATGCCCTTTTTCAGTTGCATAGATTTCGGCAGCTTCAATTAATTTAGAACCAATACCTTTTCCACCGTGTGCACTTGAAACTGATAATGTATCAATGTAATACTCATCAAGCTCAGCTTCTTTTTCTAACGTAATCGATTCATCTTTATGTAATTCTCTTAAGTGATGTACAATTGGTGCGTCAAGCTGTGTTGCTTCACTACCGTGATAAGCGACAATAATTCCAACTGCACTCTCGTCTTGTTCATAAATAAAACAGTTTTCGTAGCTCAGACGGTTATTTTCTTTTGAGAACCATGTCTCAAGTCCTAGTAATACTTCTGCTTCAACTGTGCTACCTGTGATTTTTTCAGCAATTTCATGCAGAGCATTATACAATAAAGGAGCTATTGACATTGCATCTGTCTTTTTTGCTTTCCGAATCATAGTATCCCTCCTAGTCCTATTTGTATATTGTAGCATAGTGGTATGGAACTTTGCATAATTGAATGCCGAAATGTTTGATATAGAGAAGTAGCTATGTTAGTATATGATATTTAGTGGACATATAGTAAAACGATATTGTTTGCGAAATAACGAAAATAAAATCATGGCATAACAACGAGATAAAGTGAAATGTTAATCAGTAAGATTTTTTGTTCATTCCACGACTGATTAGTAGTCAGCACCAATCGGACTACCCGCAAATAGCGGGATAATTTTACAGTTGTTGACCTATAGAATATACGATAGAATAAAATATTGCAGAGAGGTGAAATACATGGATAAAGAATTAGCAAATACAATTTTAGATCAGCTGAAAAATGGTGAAATAACGGAGTATGTTGTTACGAAAGATGTATTTTATACGTTCAGAGAAGTTGTTGTAAATAGAGAAGACTTTAAGCATTTCATTGGTAACGCACAGCGAGGCGGGCAAGTGATTTATACATATTCAGAAACGCCACGTTCATAAAGGGGAATTTTGATCAGCAGGGCAACCTTCACTAATTAGTAGCCTTCACCAACCGGACGTTTAATGTGGGATAAATAAAAGATAAAGGAGAGGGGAATTATGGGCGATTTTAAACAAAGCATTTTACCACATTGGGATTATATGTGGAAAGATAGAGCCGGCAATAGATTTATGGGAATGGTTATGTATCCAGAGAAACGAAAATGTTCAGCAAAAATGCTTCAGAAAATAAAAAGAGCATATGAAGAAGCGATAGAAATTAAAGTAACTGTACAAGTTCAACATACATATCAGTACGTAGAAGGAATGATTGTATACTTTGATGAAGAGGCTCCTGTATGTACAATGCTTGATAAAGATGAAAATCCACATCACATATTTGTAAAAGATATTTTGCGTATTGAGCACTCTGAATAAACTTTTCATAAATAAATTGAAGTTCCATAATAATAATCTTTTTCTATAATAGTTATCTTTTAGTATGTAACGAAAAACGAAAGTATATGTATAATATATTTAATAAGATAAATTTGATAAATGTAATCGTTTTTTAGAGCAGATTATAGTTTCATATCTGTTCTTTTTTGCGTGATGCTGGAGAAATATATTTCTCCAGCATCTACCGTTTTATGACAAAAGATATTGTTAACTTTTTTAAAAATAAGGTTAAATTCGTTGACAACTTTTTTGAAAAGCACTTTATTGACATGAGTTTTAGAATGTTGTTTCATAGTCATTGTATTGAAAAAAAACGGCTATCATGTCGAAAAGTAAAATTTAAAAAAAGAAAGAATTTATACATATATCTTGTGTCTTATTTTGAAACGTAATACAATATATAGAGAAATCAAGAACAACATATAGAGAATATAGATTTGAGAGGGAGGGTCGGAAATGTTAGTTGCATATGATTCTATGACAGGAAACGTGAAGCGTTTCATTCACAAATTAAATATGCCGGCCGTTCAAATTGATGAAGATCTAGTAATAGATGAAGACTTTATTCTTATTACGTATACAACAGGTTTTGGCAATGTACCAGAACGTGTTTTAGACTTTTTAGAGCGCAATAATGAAAAATTAAAAGGCGTATCTGCAAGCGGCAATCGTAACTGGGGAGACATGTTCGGTGCAAGTGCTGACAAGATTTCTACTAAATATGAAGTGCCTATTGTATCAAAATTTGAGTTATCTGGAACAAATAACGATGTAGAATATTTTAAGGAAAGGGTGCGGGAGATTGCGACACATTGAACTGAATAATGAAATCACGCAAATGCAGGACGGTTTTTATCAGCTTCATAAAGATAAAGAGGCATTAGAAGTCTTTATGGAAGAAGCTAGAGAGAATACCGTTCCTTTTAATAGCGTGGCAGAGCGAATGGAGTATATGAAAGAACATGATTACTATTACAACGTTCTGGACGAGTATAGCTTGGAGGAAGTAGAGGAAGTATATAACATCGCTTATGGTGAAAACTTCGAGTTCCAATCTTATATGGCAGCATCTAAGTTCTACAAAGATTATGCGTTAAAAACGAATGATCAAAAACAATACTTAGAAAGCTATGAAGATCGTGTAGCAATTGTTTCATTATACTTAGGACGCGGTGATGTTTCGAAGGCAAGACAATTCGCAAGCATGATTGTAAAACAAAACTACCAACCAGCGACACCAACCTTTTTAAATGCGGGAAGAAGCAGAAGAGGAGAAATGGTGTCTTGTTTCTTGTTAGAGATGGACGATAGCTTAAATTCAATCGGCTTTAACATTAATACTGCGATGCAATTATCGAAAATCGGCGGGGGAGTAGCTTTAAACTTATCTAAGCTACGTGCACGCGGTGAGCAAATTAAAGGTATCGACAACGCTGCAAGTGGCGTAGTACCTGTTATGAAGTTGCTTGAAGATTCGTTTTCATATGCGAATCAGCTTGGCCAACGAAAAGGTGCCGGTGCAGTATATTTAAACATTTTCCATTGGGATATTATTGAATTCCTTGATACAAAAAAAATAAATGCCGATGAGAAGAGCCGTATTCAGTCTCTATCAATCGGAATTATCGTTCCAAGTAAGTTCTTTGAGCTTGCTGAGAAAAACGAACCTTTCCATGTTTTCGCGCCTTATACGGTTTATAAAGAATATGGCAAGCATTTAGATGATATTGACATTGATGAAATGTATGATGAATTAATGAGCAATCCGAAAGTGAAGAAGAAGCCACTAGATATTAGTGCACGTGATATGCTTATTAAAATCGCTATGATTCAGCTTGAGTCTGGTTACCCATACTTAATGTTTAAATCAAATGCAAATAATCAACATCCATTGAAGGATATTGGAACTGTGAAGATGTCGAACTTATGTACAGAAATTTTCCAGCTTCAAGAAACTTCAGAAATAAATGATTACGGCACAGATGACATTATCCGTCGTGATATTAACTGTAACTTAGGATCGTTAAATATCGTAAACGTAATGGAAAATAAAGAAATTCGTGAAGCAGTTCATGCGGGAATGGAAGCTTTAACAGCTGTTTCTGATATGACGATTATTCCAAATGCACCAACTGTGAAAAAAGCAAATGATGAGCTTCATTCAGTTGGACTTGGAGCAATGAACTTACACGGATATTTAGCAAAAAATAAAATCGCTTATGAAAGTGCAGAAGCGAAAGAATTCGCTCGTACATTCTTTATGATGTTAAATTACTACTCTATTGAGAAAAGTATGGAAATCGCTACAGAAAAGGGCGAGACATTTAAAGACTTCGATAAATCTGATTATGCGAATGGCACATACTTTGAAAAGTATGAAACGACAGATTACAGCCCAGTAACTGAAAAAGTTCAGCAACTATTTGAAGGAATTCATATTCCAACAAAAGAAGATTGGACAAGTTTAAAAGAGCAAGTGCAAAAGAATGGTTTATACAACTCATATCGTCTTGCCATTGCTCCAACACAATCAATCAGTTACGTTCAAAATGCAACTTCAAGCGTAATGCCGATCGTAAGTCAAATCGAATCAAGAACATATGCGAACGCGACAACATATTATCCAATGCCGTATTTATCAAAAGATACGTTCTGGTACTATAAATCTTCTTACGATATGAATCAGTTTAAATTAATTGATTTAATCGCAGAAATTCAAGAACATATTGACCAAGGAATTAGTACAATTCTTTACGTGAATAGTGATATTTCAACACGTGAATTAGCACGTTACTACATCTATGCACATAAAAAAGGCTTAAAGAGTCTGTATTATACGAGAACACGTAAATTAAGCGTGGAAGAGTGTGTGGCTTGTACCGTTTAATATAAAAAGTGAGACATGATGAGCAGGGTTTTCTGAACCCTGCTCATGCTTAGTTATCATATTTAGAGAAGGGGCGATTTAATGCGTGCGGTAAACTGGAACAAAAAAGAAGATGATTTTAGTTTAATGTTTTGGAAGCAAAACATCGCTCAGTTTTGGACAGAAGAAGAAATTGCGGTTTCGTCTGACAAAAATACTTGGGTGCAATTATCGAAAGAAGAGCAAATTGCTTATAAGCGTGTATTAGGTGGTTTAACACTTTTAGATACGAAACAAGGTGGCGAAGGAATGCCACTTGTACTTGTTCATCTTGAAAATTTACAAGCTAAAAGTGTATTAGCTTTCATGGGAGCTATGGAAGAAGTACATGCGAAGAGTTACAGTCATATCTTTACAACGTTAGCTACTGAAGAAGAAATTGATGATATTTTTGACTGGGTAGACAATCATCCATTACTTGAGAAAAAGGCCGGTATTATTACTGGTTACTATCGTCGTTTGTTAAAGCCCGAAGTAACGAAAAAAGAGCTATATATGGCAATGGTAGCAAGTGTGTTCTTAGAAAGTTATTTATTCTATAGTGGATTCTTCTATCCGCTTTACTTAGCTGGTCAAGGAAAACTAACAGCAAGTGGTGAGATTATCAACTTGATAATTCGTGATGAGTCAATTCACGGCGTATTCGTCGGTATTTTAGCACAACAAATCTTCGCAGAACTTTCTGCAGAAGAGCAACAAGAAGTGCAAAAAGAAACACAAGAGTTATTAATGGAACTATATGAAATTGAAATGGCCTATACAGAAGAAATTTACACTTCTATCGGTCTTGTAGAAGATGTAAATCGTTTCGTTCGTTACAATGCGAATAAAGGGCTTATGAACTTAGGACTTGAGCCGAAGTTTGAAGAAGAAGAAATTAACCCAATCGTTTTAAATGGTTTACGTACAGATACGAAAAACCATGATTTCTTCTCTGTAAAAGGAAATGGTTACGTAAAAGCAACGAACGTTGAAAAGTTAGCTGACGATGACTTCGTGTTTAACTTTTAATATAGGATTATAAAGAAAAGCTGTCTTATTGATTGATAAGACAGCTTTTCTTTATAATTTTGTTTACATAACACTATTATTTTTGTATAGCGATTTATATTTGAGAAGTTCTATTCGGTTAACGGATAGAACTTTTTTGTAATTAAATGGGTATTTACAAACCTTTTGTATCAGTGTATTATTTAACTAGTACACCAATACAAAAGGAGGGAAGAAATGAAAATAAAGTTTTCTCCAAATATACCAATTTACATTCAGGTAATGGAATACATAAAAAAAGAGATCGTAACAGGACATTTATTGCCTGGTGATAAAATTCCCTCTGTCCGTGAATTAGCGAGTGAATTACAAGTGAATCCAAATACGATTCAGCGTACATTTCAAGAGCTAGAACGGGATGGAGTTGTTGTAACACGTAGAGGAATGGGACGGTATGTAACGAATGAAGGGGAGAAAATTATGGAGCTACGAAAAGAGATGGCGAAAGAATTACTTCATTCTTTTATAGATGGAATGGACAATTTAGGTTTTTCAGAAGAAGAAATTCTTACAATTCTTCGTTCTTCATTACATGAAAAGAGGGAGGAGAGCTAATGACAGAGCTATTAAAAATAGAAAACTTATGGAAGAGATACGGATTAAAAGCAGTGATCCGTGAATTAAACATAGAGATTACGGAAGGGAAAATCGTTGGGCTTGTTGGAGATAACGGGAGCGGGAAAACGACGTTATTGAAAATGATTGCAGGCTTGCAACACCCTTCTGAAGGTAGTATCACAATAGACGGTAAAAAGGTAGGATTACAGACGAAAGAAATCGTTTCATTTATGTCCGATAAGCCAGTCTTTGATGATTGGATGACTGTAAAAGACGCTTTATTTTTCTACCGAGATTTTTATAAAGACTTCGATATTCAAAAAGCGGTAGATACGATTGCAGAATTTAAAATACCGTTAGAAGAAAAAATTACAGCATTGTCAAAAGGTATGATAGAGAAGCTGCAAATCATTTTAACATTTTCTCGAAAAGCGAAGCTATACGTACTGGATGAGCCATTGGGCGGGATAGATCTTGTTTCTAGAGAACATGTACTTGAGCTAATACTTAAATTTTATCGTGAAGATTGTACGCTACTTATATCGACTCATTTAATAAGAGAAATCGAAAATATATTCGATGAAGTAATCTTTTTGAAAGATGGAGAAATAATATTGTATGAAAATGTGGAAGAACTACGATTTCAAAAGGGTAAAGCAGTACATGAACTGTTTAAGGAGGCCTATGAGAAATGAGTCAGCTTTTTCTTTATCTGTATAATTGTAATAAGAGAAAGATAGCCATTATTTACTTTGGTTTTATTACAGTTTCATTAATTCTTTTATTTAATATGAAAGGAGTTTCAGGAGTTAGAATTTCAGGTAGGCAAGATATAATAATTATTATATTCTTTATCGTACTAGGTATAAATGGATTTGCAATTCTTTTAACAGGTATATCGTCTTTTCGGAAAATGTTAAAAAACTCTATGCTACGTTATACTTCTATTTCAGCAAAAAAGTATATATGTGCAAATATTTTATTCTGTGTACTACTCTTTATGATTTTGCTAGGAATAGGAATCATTTTTCTATACTATTTTTCTTTAAATATTTACAATGGAAAAACTAATTTAGGTATTCAGCAAGCAATACACAGTTTATATAATTATGGAATATTACATCATATGTTATCTATTTTCTTATGGGGACTAGATTTTCTTAATATGCTAGTTTCTATTTATTTTATTATAGTAATTGTAAAGCTATTAAATGTGAAATCATCGATGAATAAAGTTGCTTGTTTAGTTTTATTCGTCATTTTTACCGCATTTAATGGAGGAATAACGTATATTTTTCAGCAAATAGAAAAGTATGTGTTTGCTATAAATAATATTGGATTTATAGATCAAAATGGTTTTTTAAATACATCATTTTATTCTGGTACAGAGGTTACAATTTTAAATCTATTTTTTAATTGTTTATTAACAATTATATTACTAGTAGTTACAGGTCACATAGTCGATAAAAAACTAGAAGTCTAAAGGAGGAATCAGCATTGGGAAACGTAGTAGTAAAGTTAGAGAATGTTCGAAAAAGGATTGGTGGAACGGAAATTATTCGTGGTTTATCATTTGAGGTTCGTGAAGGAGAAGTATACGGATTCCTTGGACCGAACGGTAGCGGTAAGACGACGACGATCCGTATGATGACAGGTCTTATTTCAATGACAGAGGGCGATATTACAATTTGTGGACATAGTATTCGCTCGGAGCGTGAAAAGGCACTAGAGCAAATTGGAGCGATTGTAGAAAATCCTGAACTATATGATTATATGACAGGAATGCAAAACTTAAAGCATTTTGCGAACATGGCCATTACTCCAATTAGTAAAGAGCGGATTGCTGAGATTGTAAAGCTTGTTGAATTAGAGCATGCGATTCATAAAAAGGTGAAAACATATTCACTTGGTATGAAACAACGTTTAGGAATTGCACAGGCATTACTTCATCAGCCGAAAATCTTAATTTTAGATGAGCCGACAAATGGATTAGATCCAGCTGGTATTCGCCAAATTCGTGATTATTTACAACGTTTAGCGAAAGAAGAGAATATTGCTGTAATCGTATCAAGTCACTTATTGAGTGAAATTGAATTAATGTGTGATCGCGTTGTTATTATTAAACAAGGTGAGTTTGTACAAGAGTACAACTTACATGAAAAAGTGAAACATGATGAGGCAGTCGTTGTAGCGTTTGAAGTAGATGAAGCTCAGAAAGCGAATGAAATCATTAAAGGTAAAGCAAAAGGGAATGTAATTGTAGCATCTGTAACAAAAGACAACATTCCGCAACTCGTAAAAAAACTTGTGCATGCTGATGTGCTTGTATACGGAGTTACTGTTCAAAATAAAACGTTAGAGGATGAGTTCTTAGCGATTACTGGGGGAGTGAAAGCGTAATGTTTAAATTAATTCAAAATGAATTTTTAAAGTTGCATGCGAAAAAAGGTATGTATATTTTAATTGGTGTCATTGCGGCACTCGAAATTTTAGGTACTTTAGCAATGTTGAAGTGGGGAAAAGGTGATGAGTTTAAGGGATCATATTTAGATTATGCAAACTCAGAGATTGGCTTAATTGTTTTATTTACAACGATTTTTGGGATTACACTTGCTGCCCGTACTATTACTGATGAGTTCCAAAAAGGTACAATTAAACAATTGTTAATCCGTCCAAGAAAAAGACTTGCAGTTTTATTTTCTAAATATATTACAGTGTTATTAGCGATGTTATTTATCGTATTAGCTGGTATGCTAATTGCAATGATTATTGGCGGTATTGTAATGGATGGTAGTAAAACAGAATTAACGTTAGGAATCGTAATGAAGTCCACTTTATATCAACTACTTTCACCGTTCTTTTTTGCAACACTTGGATTTTTCCTAGCAAATGTCTTTAGAAAGTCTGTATTACCATTAATTATTACGATGTTCCTATTCTTCTTACAAGGTGCAATTAATATGGTATTAATAATGTTTGCAAAAGGTGTAGCGAAGTTTGTAGTATTCAACCATTTGGATTTAAGAGCTTACGATAGCAATAAATTAATCAATGGTGGAATGGAACCAACATTTACAGAATTTACGTTTACAACTTCATTATTACTTGTAGCGGCATACTTTGTTGTGTTACTTGTAGCATCAAGTGCATTATTCCAAAAACGTGACGTATTATAATAAAAGAAATCCCCGCTTGTAAAAACGGGGATTTTTATTACATAAATTTCACTTGGATTGCAACTTGAAGAACAGCGATATGTTATTTTAAGAGATATGCTGTTTGAAATGATTTGAGAAAAATAGGAAGAATTTCAACTAGATTCATATTGCAATTTAGTTATCCAATTATTTATAAGGAAAGGACGCCTATAAAATATTGATTCAAGTTTTACTTTATTTTTTACTATCTTTGGGGGTGTTTCATATGCACTATGCATTTTCACGTATAAGACTACGTAGTTTTTTTGGATGGATGATTATAGGGGTGTTCCTTACAATGATTCCATTAAGTCTAGCAAATGTTTCTGAGAATACGATGGAGGTTATTTCACAAATAACTGTATTTTTTGTATTTCCGTTACTTTGGCTATACGTAAAAACAAATAAAAATAATGTTGTATTTAACAGTTTTTTTGATAAGCCAGGACGTTTATCTTGGGGATTAATTGTATTAGCAACGATAATGGGGACGATTTTTTCAGTTGGCATATCTCAGATTCAATTTTACATATTAGCACATACGTTACCGAATTTCTTAGTTACTATGCTAGAAGACGGAAATGTTATTAATACGAGTAACGTATATATGACGATATTTACTTTCATTTCAGCATGTGTGTTAGCACCTATTATGGAAGAGGTTATTTTTAGGGGATTTTTCTTACAGCGAATGGCTCATAAATGGGGAATTAAAAAAGCTGTAATTATATCTTCAATTATTTTTGGCCTAGGACATTTTGATGTTATTGGTGCGTTCATGTTTGGTGTCGTTATGTGTCTTTTATACATAAAGACAAAAAATATATGGACGAATATAGCTGTGCACGCTCTAAATAATTTGATTGCAACAAGTATGCAATTTTTCGGTGGAGAAGAAAGTGGTACAATCTCAATTATTGAATTACAAGCGCAAAGTAATTTATGGATTGGTATCGGTCTTACAGTTGTTGGATTACTATGGTTAATTCCTTATGTTTGGAAACAATGGCGTATAGTAAAAGAAGTTGGCGTGCCACCAGTACGTTTTATAAATGAGCAAAAAGTAGAGAGTGCATCACATGAAAATGAAGTGTATAGTCAAGTGATCGTAACCGATAGATTGATGGCCATAGAGTTACCAGATGAGGCTGTAAATAAGCTTCGGTTAGAAGAAAGTGATTATGTAACAGTATCTGTAGAAGAAGATAAAATCGTTATAAAGAAAGCACATAATAGATAATTAAAAAGTAGCTCTTAGGAGCTACTTTTTAATTTGTAATAATTTCTACACGAAAATTATTACCGTTCTTTACATATTTAATATCTGTAACAGTGCGGACCGTCTTTAAAATCTCCACTTTTTCACCAATTCGCGGGATGGTTGGAACATTATCCCAAATACCAAGCAAGTCATCTAATTGTGCCGTTTTTTCATAAAACCAGATTTTCAATGTAAAGCCCCTTTCTCGAACTTTATGTATTTTAATACATAATATATTATTTTTATTCTTATTGTAAGGGGTTTTTTTATATTTTATGAATAAAAATAAATTAATCTTCTGGGAAGATATGTTCAATATCAGGAGTAAGAGATACTTCTGATAATACGATATGAGAAACTGTCGTTGCATATGAAGAAACATCATTGATAAATTCTTCAAGTTCAACGAGTGAAGGAACAGAAATTTTTACAATGTAGCATAAGCTTCCTGTTACTCGGTAACAAAAACTTGCAGATGGATAAGACTGAATAAATTGTTGCATACGTGTTGTATCACCATTCTTTAAGGTGATTTCTAAAATACAATCTAAAACTAGTCCTGCCTTTTTATAATCAATATCAATTGTGTATTTTTGAATAACACCTTCGCTTTCGAGCTTACGAACACGTTCTGAAGTAGACGGAGCAGATAAGTTTACTCGTTTAGCCAATTCACGCATCGAAAGGCGACTATCATTATATAATTCATTTAAAATTTTTCGATCAACACGGTCTAATTGCATTTGTAAATATACCTCCAGTAAAATAATGATTTTTGTAAAGGGAAAATATAAATTAAGATTCATATGAAATGTAAAGTGAACGTTATTTATTTTACAATAAAACAGAAGGAAATAGGAGGGGAAATGATGGAGAGAATTTCATTATCAAATGTAGGAGATACAAAGTTTCAAAAGTTATTAGGGCATAATTCGGATATATTAAACTCGTGGAGTAAGTTAGAAGATACACTGTACAATAAAGGAACTCTTTCAGCAGAGTTGAAGGAGCAAGTGAGAAGAACATTAGCGTATGGGAATGAATGTCCGTACTGTATGGCAAAGGGAAGACCAGATGATGTGCAAAAGGCAGAGGAGATTGGTGTAGCCGTTACTTTTGCGCATACATTTGTTCATGACCGAAAAGCAATAGATGATACTATGTTTCACGCATTAAAACAATATTGGACAGAAAAAGAAATTGTAGAGCTTTGCGCCTATGTTTGCTTTATTACTGCGTCACAACAACTTGGTTTTCTATTTCAATTACAGCCAAATTAAGGGGGAAATGATGACAAATCAAATAGCACTTATCATGATCGATGTACAAAAGGCATTTCAATTACCAGATTGGGGCGAGAGAAATAATATTTTTGCTGAAGAAAACATGAGAATTTTGTTAGAAGAATGGAGAAAAAGGAAACGACCAGTTTTTCATATTCAACATGTAAATAAAGAAAATGCTCAGTCAATGTTTTATGAGAGAGCGGAAACGGTAAACTTTAAAGAAGAAGTGCAACCACTACTTGGTGAAGTGGTTATTCAGAAATTCGTTAACAGCGCGTTCATTGGGACAAATTTAGAAGAGCGATTAAGAAAGAACAAATGTAATGCAGTAGTGGTTGTAGGATTAACGACAAATCATTGCGTGGAAACTACGACACGAATGGCAGGGAATTTAGGATTTACAACATATTTAGTGAGTGATGCAACGGCTACTTTTAACCGTAAAGGTTTAGATGGTAAGGAGTATAGTGCAGAGGATATTCACAATATGACACTTGTAAATTTACATGAAGAGTTTGCTACGATTGTGACGACAAAAGAAGCATTAAAATTATTTTAAGAAAATAATTGCGAATTATGTAGAAAAAAATAAGAATATTTCGTATAATCTAAGTACAATCATTTTGAAAATAGGGGTGGCATCATATGGAGCAAATTTCAGTAAAGAAATTAGAAGAGGTACTTGTTGTAGCAGGGGATGATAAACAGAAGCAAAAGGAATTTTATGAATTGCTCTTATCTACTGAGTTTTATGTTGCTGGTTCACTAGAAGCAGAGGACGGGGCAACAGAAGGAATACTTCGTTTGCGTCATTTCCAAGGAGAAGGTAGATGGATCGTTCCGTTCTTTACACAAATGGAATTTGTAAAAGATGTGTTGCCAGAAGGAACGCCCCTTATTACGATACGTGGGAAAGAGTTATTTGGTAGCATTGAGAAAGATGCTACAGCTGTATTAAATGTTGGCACTGATATAAGTAAAACATTTATTCCAGAAGAAATTGCAGATATCGCATCTGGACGAATTTTTAATTATTATAAGTAAAAGGAAAAGGAAAAGGAAAAGCGTAATCGCTTTTCCTTTTTAATTTGAATATGGAGTGGCTATACCAGAAGAAATAGAGACTGTTTTATTATTCGTGTTTATTGTCGCTGTAGCTCCAAGTGGAATACCGATGTTTGGACTTATATGTCCAATTGGTAAATCGAATAGGACAGGTATATGATATGGCGCGAAATATTCATATAATATTGTTTGCAATGATTGAGATGGCTTTGAAGGAGTGCAGTCGTGACAACTTGTGAAAATAACGCCCTTGCATTCATTAAACTTTCCAGATAAAAGTAGCTGATTTAACATACGGTCAATGCGGTACGGTTCTTCACCAATGTCTTCAAGTAATAAAAGTGTATTGTCCGTATTTATCTCGTAGGGCGAACCAATTATACTTGTTAACACAGCTAAATTTCCTCCAACTAACGTACTTGTAACTGTACTGTGAGAGCTAGGTACGATACATTCTGATGCAGATAAAATGGTTGAATACGGATGGAATAGCTGATTAAAAGAGGATAAAGATAGGGAATCAATACCTTTTCCTAGTTCTTCAATCATCGGACCATGAAATGTTATAAGCTTTGCATAACGTGAAAAAGCAGTATGTAAAGCTGTAATGTCGCTATATCCCCAAAAGATTTTTTGATTCTGCCTAATAACTTCATATTGAATGTGAGGAAGAAGACGAGCACTTCCATAACCACCTCGTGCACAAAAAATTGCCTTCACTTCATTATTTGTAAATGCTTCATGTATATCGTCAAGCCGAATTTGATCACTTCCGGCTAAAAATCCATATTTCTCGTAAACACTCTTCCCGATTATTACGGATAACCCCATCTCTTGTAATACATTCACACCTTTTAATACATTTTCGATTGTAGGTGGACCAGATGGTGCAATAATCATTACTGTATCACCTTGTTTTAATGCATTTGGATAAATCATTAAGCTCAGCCTCCTTCTCTTTCAATATATTCGCTTCATTTGAGGTCCAACCCTTGCAAAAGCAGGGGAAAGCTTATCAAATAAAGAAGATATAAAGGAAATAGGAGGGAAAATGATGTTTACAAGTCGAGTAACAGACATATTAAAAATTGAGTATCCCGTCGTTCAAGCCGGTATGGCAGGCGCGATTACGACGCCAGAACTTGTTGCAGCAGTAAGTAATAGCGGAGGATTAGGGATGCTTGGAGCGGGCTATATGAGCCCAGAACAAATTCGTGAAGCGATTTATAGAATAAGAGAACTAACAGATAAGCCTTTCGGTGTTAATTTACTTGTAACGAAAGAGATACAAATAGAAGAAGAGAAGATAAATGAGGCGAAAGTATTACTAAGTGGAGTGAATAGAGAATTAGGTATAGAAGTAGAGGGGACGTTAAAGCTTCCAAAAAGCTATAAGGAACAATTACAAGTGCTATTAGATGAAAAAGTACCGGTCGTTAGTTTTGCATTTCAAACGTTAGAAAAAGAAGAAATAAATGCTTTAAAAAGAAGTGGAATAAAAGTTATCGGAACAGCTACCCATGTGAAGGAAGCGAAAGTACTTGCTGAGCTAGGAGTAGATATTATTATCGGGCAAGGTAGCGAAGCAGGAGGGCATAGAGGAACGTTTATTGGGGAAGAACGAGATGCTATGATTGGTACGTTTGCGTTAATACCTCAGTTAGTAGAAGCTGTTCTGCATATCCCAATTGTCGCAGCAGGTGGTGTAATGAGCGGGCAAGGGCTTGTTGCGGCATTGGCACTAGGAGCAGAAGGTGTTCAAATGGGATCGGCCTTTTTAACAAGTGAAGAGAGTGTTACGCACGATGTGTATAAAGAAGCGGTTTTACATAGTACAGATACGAGCACAACTGTAACTCGTGCGTTTTCCGGGAAATATGCACGGGGTATCCGGAATGAATTTATAGAGAGACATGAAGGAAAAGAAGAAGGGCTTCCGATGTATCCAGTGCAAAACGTATTAACTTCTAAAATACGCCAAGAGGCAGCGAAGCAAAATAAGGAAGAATATATGTCACTTTGGGCAGGACAGGCAGCATCGTTGGCACGAATCGAATCAGCTCAGCATGTAGTGGAGCGAGTTATGAAAGAAGCGGAGGATGCAATCGAGCAATTACAAAATATATACAAAAAGACCACTTGAGTAATTCAAGTGGTCTTTTCATTAGTTTGCTTTATAAAATTGTTGGATGGCTTCGTCGATGTAAACCCAGCCTTTCCAACCTAAGTGCATATGATCTTTTAAGAAGTATTTATCGTATTCATGATTTGAGAAGTCGGCAATTGGATAACCAGCTTTTTCAATTTGCTCATGAACTTTCTTATAGTATGCTTCGCGGCGTTCTTTCGGGAAGCCAGCGTAGTCGTACCAAGGACCTTTTACAGGAACAGAAATGAAGAGTGGTTTTGCACCAGATTGTTTTAATAAATCAAGTACAATTTGTAAATCTTCATATTCTGGCGATTGGTCATAAGCATCATTTTTTAAGTAACCTTCACGTTGCTTTAATTTTTTCTTAATTTTGCTATTGAAATAATCATCTTCAATACCGTATTCATTAGATCCAGATTCTACTGCACCTGTTTGATCCGCATGTTTACGAGCCTCTTCCCAGTTCATTTGTTTTAATGAAGGATCAAGCTTTTCTTTGTGCGGTTTAATATTAAACATAGCTGTAAATAAATCTTTACGATCTAAAATGTTACGATAAATATAAGCGAAAGGTTTAGCAGCAAGTGCTTTTACTTTATACTTCGTATCATCATAAGCGATACCTTCAAGCGAAATTTTTAATAAAGTTTCTTTTTTTACAATCTCAAAGTTTAATAAACGCTTTGCAATTTGTTTTTTCATTTCAGGTTTTAAATCATTGTTGAAAATGAAGTGGTAACCTTGTTGTTTTGAAAAGTTAGGTGCAAAGTGCGTCTCGTCAATACCTTGTGGTACAAACCATTGCGGAGAAAGAACGAATACCATTTTCTTATCTTTCAATTGATCCATTGTAGATGCGAAGTTTAACACATGTACAAGGTCTTGTGTTCCGCCGCGTCCAAGAAGGAATGGCGTAAATCCTTCAGGCTTTACTTTAAAATAATTAGATGGATGGAAAGCATCCATACGTGCGAATTCCGATGAACCGTACATCGGAAGATATTTTGGATCTGCTAACATCTTTTGCTGTAAAATCATACTTTGAATCTTTTCTTCTTTTAAAGAAGTAGCAGCTTGTTCTACTTTTTCATCACTTAAAAGTGGAAGTAGAAAGCGCGTTGGAATAAGTAAGAATACAGCAAAAAGGGCCAATGCTAAAAGCATCGGACCAAATTTTGCTTTGTTCATCGGATTTCTTCCAACTTCTTAATAACCATGTTTGGTGTAGCCCACTCGTCACGGTCAAAATCAGAAATAGAAACTTCAATATCTAAACGCTCTTGGAATTCAACTAATAAAGATACTACAGCGAAAGAATCAAGAATACCTTCTTCAAATAATTGAACATCTAAGTTTTCTTTCACAATATCGTTTTCACATACTTCTTCTAAAATATCTAATACTTGCTCTTTGAATTCTGCCATTTGTAAAATCTCCTTTATATCCGAAATATATTATATGTGCAACTTCTTAATGGAATAAGAAGGGTGCATTAAAAGTATCTGTTAAGGTGTCCAGAGAAGATTAGGAAACCGAAACATACAACGTGGAACGTAATTACAATCGCAAGGATGCGTGTGAATTTATTGTTGGGCCAAAACTTATGCTTCTTGTTTTTTCGTTCGAAAATATCGAATAAAATAAACAGTGCGGCATGATATAGACCATAAATAATATACTGCGCAACAGCGCTTCCTTGGATATGCCAAATTCCCATAATGAAAAAATTTAAAAATGCACCGATATACGAAATTGTGTAACGGTTCTTAATTAACTTTTTCTTCGTTGCAAAAAAGACGAAACGCATGTAAATAAAATCACGGAACCAGAATGATAAACTCATGTGCCAGCGGTTCCAGAAGTCTTTAATATTACGACTAAGGAAGGGCTTATTAAAGTTTTCTGGCGTTTTAATTCCCATCATATAACTTACACCAATTACAAAAGAGCTATAACCAGCAAAATCAAAGAATAGATATAAGCTATAGCTATACATGTAAATCATATTTGAAAAGATTGTATCGTGTTGAGCGAATGCTGGATCCATACAATATTGCTTTATTAAGTAAGCAATAATAAATTTATACAAGAAACCTTGGAAAATACGATTTAGTCCTGTATATAGTAAATTTTGATATTCTTCAGCGCTAGGTGGCTTTTGAATATCTTTTTGGAATCTTCGGTAACGATCGATAGGTCCTGTTGAAATCGCAGGGAAGAATAAAACGAATTCCCAGAAGTTAAAGAAAGAAAGCTCTTTAATTAAACCATCACGAACTTCAAATACCATTTGAACTGCTCTGAATGTTACGTAAGATATACCTAGAAAAACAACAAGTTTTAACTCAGGTAATAACGATGCAAATGGTGCGATTTTTGCCAAAATAAGAGGCAAAATCGATAAAATAACAGCTATGCAAAATGTGAATGTACTATTATTTTGTTTTCTTAAAATTAAATAGCCTTTAATAAGGACATATTGCCAAATAATAAATGCAGCTAACATCATTGCTTGCTTTGGTTTATCTGAGAAGATAATAGCAAGCATGACTAATGTTAAAACGGCATTATATTTACGCAACATTTTACCTTTTAATCCAGCTATGATAGTAGGTATTAATAAAATGCCCACTATAGCGAAAAAATAAAATGATCCATATGCGGTCATGCTGTAACCTCACTCAATAATTTTTTGCGATCTACCTTTCCATTTGGTGTCATTGGAATAGAAGATTGATACATGAATTTACGTGGAATCATGTAGTTTGGTAATCGCTCATTGAGTTCTTTTTTGATTGCAGATGTTAATTTGAATTCTTTTTCAAACGAATGCTCCCCAGGAACAACAACCGCTAATAAATAATCGTATTTCTCACCTTTTTTAATTGGAACGATAACTGCACCTTCTACGTAAGAACACGCACGAAGGTGATGCTCAATTTCTTCTAATTCCATTCGATAACCATGCAGCTTAATTTGGAAATCAAGACGACCATTATAGAATAGAAGACCATTTTCAACATAGCCAGCATCGCCTGTTTTATAGGCGCGCTCACCGTCAATCATAGTAAATGCTTTTTCTGTTAATTCAGGGCTTCCTAAATATCCAACGCTTACGCTTGGACCGACGATTACGATTTCGCCTTTTCCACCATCAGGTGCAATCGTACCATCTTCTTTCATAATAAGAAGGCGACAGTCTGATTTACAGTAGCCAACTGGAAGTGATTTGTATTGATCAAGTACTTCTTCTGTCACGTGAATACCTGTTACAGCGACAGTAGCTTCTGTTGGACCGTACGTATTCATAATTGTTGCATTTGGGAAACGCTCAATTAATTTTCTAGCTACTTCATTTGGTAACACTTCACCGCAGAATAAGAATGTTTTCATGTTTGGTAGCATATTCTCAGAGAAAGATGCTTCCATTAAACACATCTCTGCGAAAGAAGGTGTGGAAGTCCATACTTGTATATCCGATTGCTCTAAAGAAGCAAACAAGTCTTTTGGACGCGCAATCATATCTTTATCGATTGCCCAAAGCGTACCACCTGTTACTAATGATGGGTAAATATCCATAACAGATAAATCGAATGAGAAAGGTGCTTGGTTTAAGAATACTTGCCCTGTTTGTAAGTTGAAATCTTCTACAGCCCATTTTGTAAAGCTAACAAGGCAGTTATAAGTAATCTGAACCCCTTTCGGATTACCTGTGCTTCCTGATGTGTAAATAATGTAGAAGTTTTCATCACCTTTTACCGCATGTTCAGGATTTGGAGTGTTCCCTTTATGAGTAAAGAAAATATCTTTTAAGTTGTCTTCACTTACGATGCGAACTGGCAAATCAGTTACAGTTACTTCTGCTGCCGATAAAAGCAATTTCGCACCAGAATTTTCAGCGATACGTTGTACACGATCAGCTGGGATAGATAAATCTACAGGAATGTAAGCATGTCCAGCTTTTACACATCCTAAAAAGTTAATAATCATTTCAGGTTGCATATGGCCATACACCATAATTGGTGAACGATCGTCTGGATACTCAGAAGAAATCCAATGTGCTAACGCATCAGAATCTTCCTTTAATTGTTTGTACGTAATTTTCGCATCTCGCCAAACAAAAGCGGTTTGATCAGGCGTTTCAATAGCCCACTTTTCAATTTGTTCTAATAACTTCATAACGTTCCCACCCTAGAATTCATTGTAAATAAATGTACTTGTGTTTGTATCATGGAATCCATACAACCAAAGTAATGCAAATAAAATTGCAAGATAATAAACCGTCTTTGCAACCCATTGTGTGAGTGGTCGAGACCATATCTCTTTTAATCTTTCCATGTCTTTCCCTCTCTTAATGAAATAATAGCTCTTTGTAGGTATCATGTCCTACATTATTGTGAAAAAAACAAAATCCCACATTTTAGGTAAAAATAAGTCAAAAGGCTCTTTTCTGATATTAGCACTAAATACTAAAAAAGAAAATCCCTAACTTAGCAATTATATTACATTCAGCATGAATTTGTAATGGGTTTGACATGTAAATAGAAAGTGGATTGTGTGAATACATAAAAGTGGACTATAAGAATACGTAAAAATGCAGTATTTGTTTTTATTAATCATTTAAGACGGAGTAAAATTTCTAGTTCTTTTGAAAAGGAGGAAATTATCATGAATAGAGTGTGGAAGGGTCTAATTTCGGAAGAAAATATCGTGAAATGGAGAAGGCATTTTCATAAGTATCCGGAATTATCATTTCATGAAAAAGAAACTTCGCAATTTATATATGATACATTATGCTCATTTTCTTCTTTTGAAGTAACGAGACCGACGAAGTATAGTGTACTAGCAATTAAAAGAGGTGTGAAGCAAGGGAAAGTAATTGCGATTCGAGCTGATATAGATGCTTTGCCAATTCAAGAGGAGACAAGTAAATCTTATACATCTGTGAATAAAGGAATGATGCATGCATGTGGGCACGATGCTCACGCAGCTATATTATTAAGCACTGCAGAGGTGATTAATAATATGAAGGAAGAGTTTGTAGGGGAAATTCGTCTATTCTTTCAGCATGCAGAAGAAGTATACCCTGGTGGTGGACAAGAAATGGTTGAGGCGGGCGCTATGGACGGTGTTGATTATGTAATAGGTTTACATGTTATGTCTGGCTTGGAAAGTGGGAAGGTAGGAATTGTATATGGACCGATGATGGCAGCACCAGACGTATTTACAGTTGAGATCCAAGGCAAAGGAGGGCATGCGGCGCGGCCAGAAGAAACGATTGATCCTATCGCTATCGGAGCGCAGATTATTACAAATCTACAACATATCGTATCTAGAAATACAAGTGCTTTCATGCAAAGAGTCGTTTCAGTTACGCAGTTTCATGGGGGAGTGGCTGACAATATTATTCCTAGTACAGCAACTTTAATGGGAACTGTTCGTTCATTTAATCAAGCATTGAGGGTGGAAGCAGAAGGGAAAATCGAGAAAATTGTGAAAGGAATTACAGAAGCACATGGAGGATCGTATACATATACGTATCGATATGGATATGATCCGGTTATTAATGATGAATATATTACGAAAATAGTAGAAGAAAGTGCACTACATTTGTTTGGGAATGAGCGTGTTGTGAAGCTTGAACCTTCTATGGGTGGGGAAGATTTTTCAGCATATTTAAGAAAAGCACCCGGTTGTTTCATTAAATTAGGAACAGGTAATGAAAATATATATACTTGTTATCCACATCATCATCCGAAATTTGACGTGGATGAATCAGCATTAATTTGTGGAGTGGAGCTATTCTTAGAGACTACTATAAGATTACTAAAATCATAGAAAAACAAAAAAAGGCAACTGCGCTCTATCGCAGTTGCTTTTATTTCTTTCCGTCAGAGAGGGCTGAGAAAGAACTATGCTCATTTATAGTATATGAATAGCTAACGGACAAGCTTGTACATTTTAATCATTTTTTTAAAAATAGTTGTTGACATTGATAATCAATGTCAATTAATCTAAATATAGTTGAAATTGATAATTATTATCAATAGGATGGATGCGACATGTTAATGAGAAAAAAATTTCACCTTCTACGGAGGGGATTAAAAGATAAAAATAAAGATGTTGATCAGCATATGGAATGGCAACGAAATGTAATTCGGTCTGAATATGTAGATGAGAAGAAGAGCATTCAAACAGAAAAAGAGATACAAAGTAAAGGGAGAGGTTCAGTTGAGTAAGTTAGTAATGATTTTTGCAAGTATGAGTGGAAATACAGAGGAAATGGCTGATCATATTGCCGGCGTGATTCGTAAAACAGAAAATGAAATTGAAGTTATTGATATTATGGATTCACCAGAAGCTTCTATATTAGAACAGTATGATGGAATTATTTTAGGTGCCTACACTTGGGGAGATGGTGATCTTCCTGATGATTTCTTAGATTTTTATGATGCAATGGATTCTATTGATTTAACTGGGAAAAAAGCGGCAGTATTCGGATCATGTGATTCGGCTTATCCGAAATACGGAGTGGCGGTTGACATTTTAATAGAAAAGCTACAAGAGCGCGGGGCAACAGTTGTGTTAGAAGGACTAAAAGTAGAATTAACGCCAGAAGATGAAGATGTAGAAAAATGTTTACAGTTTGGAGCTGAATTTGTAAAACACCTTTCTTAATGGCAGAAGGGAGCTGAAGAGCAAGTGCATGAGAAAATCTCAATCAAAACGATGACAGATTATCATTTGTATGATTTTATGCGGTGTCCGCATAAATTTTATTTTCGTCATATAAAAAGAAGAGAACCTTCTTCATTTGAATGGCAACAAATAGCGCAAATGATTGTGAATCAAATTATTAACGAGTATTACACGCTACCTGCGGGTCAACAAACGAAAATTGTACTTTTAATATTAATAGAAAAGTATTGGAAAAAAGTAAGGATTAATATGTTTGCTTCGAAGACGGAGTACTATATTGTATTAGCGAAGCTAACGGATCACTTATTACAGTTTGTTGAAAGGGATGATAGTCAGACACCACCATTGTTTTTATACGAGAAGTTTCAAACATATATGGAAGAGTTAGGTGTCCACATGTCATTGACATTTGAAGTTGGTGAGTGGAATGCTGAGTCGTTTGTAATTAAAAAGTATGTTGTCGATGCGGATGAGGAAATGCTTGCTCTTTGTCAGAAGCTAATGACAGTATTCAGTTATAAAGCTTTCGGCGTTCTTCCAGGAAAAATTGAAGTTATTAATTTAATAGAAGGAACTAAGTATGAGTACATTCCGAAACAGGAAGATATTATAACTGGAATGGCTGATTTATCTAGAATGAAAGAAATGTTACAGCAACCTGAGCATTATACAGAGCGTCATTTTCGTTCTGAGTGTATAAGTTGTGCGTTTCGTAGTGAATGCCAAGGGGAAGAAGTAAAGAAAGAAGCGAAACAGAAGAAAAATATAGTACATTAAAGGATGCAATTTTGCATCCTTTTTTGTTATTGACATGAAAAGCTTTTCATCATTTACGGTATATTTGTAGCAGATTTTAATAAAGTGAAACTTTAATCAGTGGGGGTCAATCGGGCTACCCGCAAATAGCAGGATAAAGGGAGGAATAATCAATGAAAGATGAAACGAAAGTATTTCAATGGTTAAAAGAACAAAATGCTCCTTTTGAAATTCAACTGCAAATCCTACAGGCATTTCAATTGTATAAAGTTATTGTTGAAATGGATAAAAAGTTAATGATGTATGAGGAGAGAGTATATAGGGAGAGAATGTAATCTCATCCCTGTAATATCGTTTTTAGCTGTTCTGTACCTGTAATGAATTCGAGTTCATTCTCTGATTCAAAGTTATAAATAATATTATGTAGTAAAGGACTGTATTGATAAAAGGTAGTAATGCGGTGAATGAGTAATGGATCATGATGAGGAATAAGTGTACTGTACTGTTCATATACAGATGTAGTAAACTCATGTCCGAAATCATAATATAGCCCTGCAAAATCAAAAGCAGGATCGCCAATTTGCGCATCACCAAAATCGATAACACCTGAAATGCTTTTGTTCTGCTTGTTAAATAAAATGTGATGATGTGTAAAATCAGCGTGAATGATTGTGTTTTGAAAAGTGGATGTAGCTAAACATGCAAAGAAATTTTCAAATAAGCGATTTAAGGCTAGTTTCTGTAATGAAGTAAGGTTAGTAGTAAGATATTGGTTTAATTTTGTTTGTAGCTCTTTCCAGTAGGTACATGTTTTTTCAATAGGGAAACATAGCGTTGTAACTTCGTTTAAAGGAATACTATGTAGTGCCGCAAGGAAAGTAGCTAATTGTGTAATAATTGCTTTCAGCTCTGTATCCTCCAGCTTGGCAACTGTTTCTGTTTTTAATGGTTCACCATGAATGAGAGTATAGTAACTACAAAGAGGAATCTCATCAGATTCATTTTTATAAATTAGGTGATATTGTGGAACCTTGATTTCTTGTAGTGATTGAGTGAGAATTGTGCATAGTTCTTTTTCTAACGGAATTCGCATTGCATATTCCTGTTTTCGCGGGAAACGAAATAGTAGCTCATCATTTACTATAACTGCTACATTATCCCACCCTTCTTCATTTTGTTTATATGAATGTATAGAAAGATTAGGCAAAGCTTCTTTTATATAATGTTTGTAAGAGTCCATAATTGTTCCTCGTTTCTGAGTTAAGTTATTCTATTTTATGATATCAGAATTTTCTTTCTATATGTTAAAATATAGCTATCATTATGAAGAAGGGCGGGAGTATTACGAAAAAAAGACTGTTAATCATTTCTCTATGTATCGCTTTTGTATTGTTTTGGTCATATAAAGAGGAGGTTTTTGCTACCTTTAAACCGATTGATCAGTACGAGTTAAATAAGGAATTAAAGAACAAAAGTATAGAAAATTTAACTCATAATGAAATGAAAAAGGTAGGAGAGCATTTTGTGACCGAGCAACTATCCGTGTTTGAGTTTAATAATAAAGAAGATGTGAAACGAAAAGGTGAAGAACTATTTTTAAATAGAGGGTATGAACAATTAATAGAAAATTATTATCCCAATCGTTTTCAAGATTTAGAGTATAAATTTACAAACGAGGAGATACGTGAAGAGACAGATGAGAGTTTTCTCTATCAAGCTGTAGCGTACGTTGCGGGTACTGAAAATGGTAAGAGAAGCGAAATGAAATTGAATTATGAAGTGAAAATTGTAAAGGTTAATAATATATTTATGGTGCTAGAACAAAAGCAGCGCGTACAATAAAGGAAATTCATTGCTCAATAGATCATTTGGGGGTGTACTACTTAATGCGGAATAAAAAGGCCCTCAAGGAATCAAGGACCTTTAAAGATTTTCATTTTGTTGACCAAGTTCTTTTTGAGCAATATATAAATTTCCTTGCTCCACTTGTTTAAGTGTATGAACAGAATCGCCTGCATATCCTTTTTGTGTTTTAACAGTTCTTTTGGAACGATTGGAATTTTGTTTCTTCATATAATAGGCCACCTTTCATCAAAAATAAACGAAAATGATAAGTATGAGTAATACAGCGGCGAAAATGGTAATGCCCATTAAAAACGAAGTGTTTTTATATTTAGGTGGCTTATGTACATCTTGCCGATATCCAGGTGAAATTTCAGGGGCAAATTCTTCATCGAATGATTGCTTTTTTTCTTTGTCGTCCATATGTACCCACCTTTCTTTTTCATTATATTATACGTTACAAGAAAAAATATGCATAAAGAAAACAGCCGCTTTATTATTAGCGGCTGTTTTGTGTTGTATATTTTCGTTGTACTTGAAAGAGACGGATAAGGAGGAAGGCAGCGCCAAATGCTAGACCGATAATAAGACCGATCCAATAACCTTTTGCGGCCCATTCTGTATATGTTGCTAATATGTAACCTAGTGGTAGACCTATTATCCAATAAGCAATTAAAGTCATAATTAGAGCAACATTTACATCTTTATACCCACGCAGAGCTCCTTGTACAGGGGTTGCAATTGCATCTGAAATTTGAAATAAAATCGCAAAGATAAGAAATTCTTTTGCTAAATGATGAACTTTTGCATCTGTCGTATAAATAGAAGCAATTTGATTATCAAAGAAGTAGAGAAGAATTGAATATAATAAAGCAAAGGCAAGGGCTAATCCAATTCCAATCAGTCCGTATTGTTTTGCATTATCGTAACGTTTTGCTCCAACTTCGAATCCGACTGCAATAGTCATTGCCATTGCTAAACTTAGCGGAGTCATATATAACAAGGAAGCAAAGTTCATAGCTGCTTGGTGAGCTGCAATAGTTGTCGTACTAAAATTACTCATCATGAGCGTTACCGCAGCGAAAATACTCGTTTCAAAAAAGATAGCAAATCCGATAGGAACGCCAAGCTTTAAGAATGTTGTCCAACTCGAAAGAGAAGGGCGATATAATTGTTTGAAAATGTTGAAAGAGGCAAAAGGCTCTTTCGTCTGAATAATAATGACTGTAATAATTAAAATGCACCAATATGTTGCAGTGGAAGCAATTGCTGCTCCGACACCACCAAGCTTTGGGAAACCGAAGTTACCAAAAATTAATAGGTAATTTAATATTACGTTAATTGGTAATGATAGTAATGTAATAATCATCGTTGTGCGAGTTTTTCCTAATGCATCAATAAATCCACGTAAAACAGTGTAAGTGAATAAAGGTATAATTCCTATTGCGATAATACTTAAAAATTGAGCTGCAATTCGTTCCACAGGTTCTTCTAAGCGCATGCCGTTTAAAATAGGTGAAACGACGAAGAAACCGATGAGGATAACAACGAAGCTAGCACAAATTGCTAAATAAACTGCTTGTATGACAACGTGGGGAACGTCCTTTTTTTTCTTGGATCCGACGAGTTGTGCAACAATGGGAGTAGTAGCCATTAAAATTCCTGTTAATCCCGTACTAACTGGAAGCCATATACTTGTTCCAATTGCAACACCAGCTAAATCAGTTGGACTTGCATGTCCTGACATTGTTGTATCAAAAAAACTCATCGCAAATAATGACATTTGCGTTACGAAAATCGGAAAAAATAGTAATACAAATTGCTTTAACTTTTGTGAAAATGAAGTAGTTTCTTTCATAAAATCCCCTTTCCATATAAAAAAACAAACTCTTACTATCATACAATTTAATCAAAGATTAGAAAAGAAATACGCGCCTACAACATATGAAACCAATAAAAAAAGGATGCACTTTGAAAAGGGATAAGGTATTATGATAAGGTGTGAAAAAATTACATATTATTTGTTATTAAGGAGGCACTACTTGTGGCTGATTGGTTAATTGGTTTAATCATGGGTGCTGTTGAAGGGTTAACAGAGTTTCTACCAGTATCATCAACAGGACATATGATTTTAACAGGACATTTAATTGGATTTGACGATGAGAGAGCGAAAGTTTTTGAAGTTGTTATCCAATTGGGATCGATTTTAGCAGTTGTTGTTATATTTTGGAAGCGTCTATGGTCGTTAGTTGGAATAGGTAAAGTAACAGACGGACCATCGTTAAATTTATTACATATTATTATCGGGATGATTCCTGCCGGGATACTTGGCGTATTATTCCATAGCACTATTAAAGAGGTTTTATTTGGTCCAGGACCAGTTGTTATTAGCTTAGTAGCCGGTGGTATTTTAATGATTGTTGCTGAGAAGTTTTCAAAACCAAGTACAGCAAGAACGTTAGATGAAATCACATATAAACAGGCATTTACAATTGGAATGTTTCAATGTTTAGCTCTTTGGCCAGGATTCTCTCGTTCTGGTTCTACAATCAGTGGTGGTTTATTAGCTCGCGTGTCGCATACAGCGGCAGCTGAATATACGTTCATTTTAGCGGTACCGATGATGGTAGCTGCAAGTGGATTAGATTTAATTAAAAGCTGGGATGTATTAAGCTCAGCAGATATAACGCTATTTGTAACAGGGTTTATAACTGCATTCGTTGTTGCGATGCTTGCAATTGTTTCATTCTTGAAATTATTATCTCGTGTGAAACTAACACCGTTCGCTTATTATCGTTTCATTTTAGCTGCGGTATTCTATTTCTTCATTATGTAATAAAAAAACCTGCCGAGCTCGGCAGGGTTTTTTTATTTTACTATTTTTTCCACCATATTTTCCATTACATGCTCCCAAAGAGAAGTATCATCAGCTAATGTAGCACGGAAATTAGCATACATTTCTTTTTGTTTTTCTTCGAATGTTGGATCTTCTTTTTCAGGTAATGTAGCGCGCATTGAAGTTACTAATTCTTGTACTTTTGGAGCGCGTGGTCCAAAGACGGCTTGTTCATTTCCATCTTTATCAATGAAAATAAAGATTGGAATCGCACGTGCTGTTCCATTTGTTAAATATTGATCCATTAATTCTAAGTTTTCGTCGCGAATTAATAAACTCATTTCAATATTTGCAACTTCAGAAATTCGTTTCATAACAGGTACGCATAAAAGAGCATCGCCACACCAATCAGCAGTTAATACGATAACACGCCAGCCGTCATTTTGACGTTCTTCTAATACAGGAAGTAATTCATTTGGAATTAAAAAGTTATTGTAAATGTGTAGTAGCTCGTATTGGTTTACTTGCATTTCATTCACATATGTATCAAAGGACATACCTTTATCAGCCCATTGTTGTAAGTTCATAATTAACACCTCTTTAGTAAGATTTGCTTTCATTGTACCAATTTTTATATAGAAAAGCTTGTATTCTTACTCTTTCTCGTCACTTAATAATTTATTTAAGAGGAAAAAGAATAGTACGACACATAATTCAGCTATGTTGGACATTTGTACGCTTTCTATCCAATCATCAGCAGTATGAATGACGAACTAATCTAGTGTAATTTCAATGAATGAGAAAAGAGTAATAGAAATCCAATTTGGCATGTTTTGTGTTAGTGGATATAGCAGCGCTTTGAAGAAACTGAAGATGAAAAATGTAATACTGTCTAAGAAAGTGA